>JAAYSI010000318.1 GCA_012524045.1 Peptococcaceae bacterium
AAAAGAGTATAAATTTCTCTCATGATGTTGTTATTCACTCCAGTTAAGTGTCTACTAAGCTAAAACTACACAAAAGCAAAATTATAAAACATCTACTTCCAAAATTTCTTTATAAGTTTTGGAAACATTTTCTCCAGCTCTCTTTCATCCTCACTCCAATTTAATTCTATTTCGGGATACTCTGATACTTCAACTTTGTCATAAAAATCATCTTTTCCGGTTTTTAGTTTGTAGGCATCATAAGAAACAGACAGTATATCTTCAAGTTCGATATCACCGGCCTCATCTTCACTTATATCTTCAGCAAGACTCTGTGGGTCTTTTAGAGCGTTTTCGTAAACTTCTCTTCCCTGGGCTATCAACCATCCTCTAAAATAGTCAAATCCATCATCAGAACATCCACCATTTATAATATACGCTGCCGCCCAAAGTTCAGATGTGTATGAAGCAAAGTAATATGTATTGAATATTCTATCAAATTCATAGATTTCTTCTTCAGGTAACTTTGCAATATTAGAAACTAAAATCTTAATTTGCTTTTCTGGATCACCTTCACTCTTTTTTTTACTATCTTCAATTAGTTCCCAAAACTTATTTGCATCCATGATACTTCCTCCTTGTATTTGTTTTCAATAAACATTCATTAATCAAAACTCTCTGATCATAAATAATTAATCAAACTCCAGTAATTTAGGATTAATTATTAACTCTTTTTCAACTAGCCGAGCAATCCCAGTTATTGTCGTAATTCCATAAAGTCCAAGAATTTTAGGCTTGGTTTCTAACACAGTTCCATCTTCTTTACAATACCAATCTGACTTAATACCTATTCTATAAAAACCATAATCTAAATTTTTTTCATAGTCAGATATACCTGTATTTCCCACATTATAAAAGAAACCTTTATTCCAGTAACTTATATCCACAATAGCAGGTCTAATCAGTAATTGGGAATAATCCGGTTTAAAATCATCTATACTGGGTACGGTGGTTTTATTTTTAAAAATAAATACTACATTTTTTCCATGTACAAAAGTATCTTTTTCTTTATGATCTATATTTGTCTTCAGGACTTTACCGTAAAAATAAATATTTTCTCTGGGACTTAAAACAAAAACATCCCCCTCTTTTAACTTTACTTTCGTTTTTTTAATTACCCGTAATTGGTATTTCTTGGGATTTATTTGATACAATTCGTCCAGCTTTTGTTTTATGTCTGCAGGTTGTTCCGAATACCTTTTTTCCCATTCCTTCGCTAGTGGATTTTCATTTTTCTTAATCATATATATCCTCCTCTTCCCATTTTCAATTTCCAATAAAGTTCTTTGCCCATTTCAAAGCTTCTGAGTAATATTTTGATTTTGGACTTATACTATTAGCCTTATTTAGTGCATTGGCAGGACCATTTTCAATAAAATATTGTTCTATAGCCCTCGCTTGGTTTCTTGTAAGTCCAACATATTGTTCTGACAAACTGTCAAAATTTTTGCCATTATAGTTATGCTGATACAGTCGTTTATTTAAATCTTGTTTGGTAATTCCTGTATATACTCCTTTTTCATTTTGCATTCCATAATAAACAGTATTCTCAGGATCTCCTTTATTTAGCCATTCGAGTGTTTCATCTGACACATCACAACTATTATGTACAAATACGTCCTGCTCTGATACAAAATATGTATGCCAATCTTCAACTTCAAAGTTGTATACCTTTATTGGTGTATCTAAGTACTCAAATCTTACTTCCTTTACTTCTCTTCCTTCTCCTGAATATAAGTATACCT
>JAAYSI010000177.1 GCA_012524045.1 Peptococcaceae bacterium
CAATTAGGAACGTATTATCTTTCTTTCAACGTTCAAAAATCACCTCTTGACAATCCTAAAGTTCGTGAAGCTTTAACTCTTGCTATTGATCGTGTGTTTATTTGCGAAGAAATAGGTAAATCCGGTCAGGTACCTGCTGGAGCCTTTGTATCCATTGGCCTTTCTGATGCCGATCCTACTAAAGAATTCCGTGAAGTAGGCGGTGATTACTATGATCCTTATGATTATGAAGGTAACTTGGAAAAAGCTAAGCAATTGTTAGCTGAAGCTGGTTATCCAAATGGTGAGGGACTGCCAACTATTGAATATATCTACAATGAAGGAACTGGTCACCAAGCTATAGGTGAAGCACTTCAGGATATGTGGGCAAAAATTGGCGTTAAAGTTACATTGTCTTCTCAAGAGTGGGGGACATTCCTTAATACTCGTAAAAACGGTGACTACCAGATAGCACGTAATGGCTGGTTATGCGACTATAACGATCCTATCAGTATGCTAGATATGTGGATTACAGATAGCGGAAACAATGACGCTCAATGGTCCAACCCAGAATACGATGCGCTCATTAAGGAAATTAAGTCAACTTCTGACCAAGCTAAACGTTTTGAATTGATGCATAAGGCAGAGGACATTATTTTTGAAGAAAGCATGCTGTGCCCGATTTACTATTACGTTGACCTTTATCTACTAAATACCGATGTAGAAGGATTTTATTCTTCACCACTTGGCTATAAATACTTTATGTATGCAAGTATAAAACAATAATATTAGATAAAATGTTTAACCGTCGTGTATTTTTTGACACGACGGTTTTCTTATTCTGTTGATAATTTGAGGTGAAATAAAATCCGATATATAGGCTATATTAAAGCACAAATGCTTTTTATATGGAATAGTGTAGTATAGTGGTAAAAAGAAGGGGAGAGAGTTTAATTTGAAAAGAGACGCCCATTACTATGCTATGCTAGCATTTTGTAGAGCTTGCGGTTTCGATAAGGAAAGTGCCAGTGTAGTTGCTTATGCTTCTCAGTATGTAGATGATGCTAAAATAAATTTAATGTATATTAAAAATCCCAATGATAGTATCGAATATGATTTAGTAGATAATTCTCCTGCATTCTTTAATATGGCAACATGTCATTCCTACTTTAAAATTAACACTTTTAACTACGAATCTATGGTGAATAATACTTGCGCTTTTCACTTCGTTCCAGGCTATGAAGGAGAAAATTTTACTAAAAGGCTTCGTTGTAAAGAGGAATCTCCGATAATTCTAAATATACTAAATGATACATTGTTGGAAGACAATTTAATAAAACTAGGAATGGTTTTACACCCTTATGCAGATACTTTTGCTCACCAGGGTTTTAGTGGATTATTAAGTAAAGTAAATGATATAAAAAACTGTGAGCCGAAAAGCGAATTATATTTAGGGATAACTGATAAAATTTTAAGTACTATTAAATTGTATAGTAGGAATAAATATGATCTATTCTTTGACAACTTTATTCCAGCATATGGCCATAGCTTAGCATTAGATTTTCCAGATATACCATATTTAGTATGGTCATATGAATATGATTGTAGTGGTGAATTTATTTGCACTTTTAAACCAAGTATAATTGATAATCGAGAAAGGTATAAACGAGCTTTCCTAAATATTAGGAAATATTTAAATGCTTACTTAAGTAGATATAAAAAATACGCTGAACCTAATCATAGTTTTGATAACTTCGATTTACTAATTGATGCTTTATTATTGGAAAATGTTGATAGGATGAGAGAAATCAACTGGATAACACTTCTAATACAGCAAGGCTTTTATGATTTTGAAGATTTAGATGATATCATATATGAAGATAATAAATGGTTAAAGAAAGCTTTTAAAAACTATAATATGAATAAATTTAATAGCAGAATAGTAGAAGAAGTCCTATTAGCTGATGACTTTTCTGATAGTAATTGGTATAAATTTTATCGTGCTGTTAAATGGTATAAGGAAAAATTTTTTTATTATTGCCGAAAAAATGGTTTGTTTATCCCCAATCAAAACGACCCTGCTTATTAAAGCGGGTCGCTTTTTATTAACTAGACTTATCGAATGCCTAAAGCTTCAATTTTTTGCTTCAATTTGTTTAGAATTTCGCTCTTTTTTCTAGATAAATACATTTTATCGTTAGGGCTTCCTTCGCTAAAAGCAGCCAATAGATACATTGCTGAAATTATTAATACATAAAAGATCTGGAAAAACTGTTGGTTAGAACCAATTCTTAGTGCTTTTTCATATAATTCAGGAGCTTCTTCATTGAGGATTTTTAGCTTCTCTGGAACAGTAGTCCCATTACGAGTAATTTCTTGATACAATTCACATAAAAACCTGTTTTTTTCTTGGATAATCCGATCTGTCTGAGGTGTTCTCGTAGTCGGTTGTGGGGTGCGAGGAGTATTATAAGTGAAATTAAACGTGTTACCATTAATAGAATATTCGAAATCAGCATAGCCAGCTTTTTTAAAACCATCTAAAAAAGCATTAAGCATTGCTTTATTAGGAAAGATTATTTCGACATCCATTGTTAATTCCCAAGGCTGGGCAAATTCACCAAGCTTAAAACCTGTTAACCACCAGTGTCGATCGCTTCGTGTAAATAGGATTTGCCCGTTTTTCTTTAGGACATAGGACATTTGTAATAGTTCAGAGTCATTAACACAATTATAAAAAGTTCCCGAAAAAATTTCAGGAATGTTTAGTTGAATGCCGCTGGTATAAACACCAATTTCTCCACCACAAACCATATCATATTGGCCTTTCCAGAAAGAAATCATCCATTTTCTATTATCATAGTTAAAATAAACAGGTTCACAATCGATAATCATTCCTAAAGGAGCTGCAGCCTCATCATATAAACGACAATAACCCACATTTCTTTGCCAAGGGTTTAAAATAGAATAAAAAATATCTTGGATAGGATCATAGGCATAACCAGCTATTTCAATTATTTTATCAAGTTCTTCATCACCAGTACTATTGAGCAAAGTAGTTGCTTCTAGTGCTGGAAGAGTAGGTTCTTGAAATAAAAGGCGTTGTCTTAAATCATCTGTCGGCGGTATTAGTTCAGGTTGTTGGGTTAGTAGATCCGTTTTTTGAGAGTTCTCAGGGATCTGGGGTATAGGTTGAGTACTAAATCGCATTCTTCTTCGGAAGAGCATGTCAATAATCACCTCCAAATCTATTCGATGCTTTATAATATGTCCAGAGGACAATCAAGGTAACTCATATTTTAAGTTTGTAAAATCACATGCAAAGGTAATAGGGCAGGGGGAAGGTAATCCAATCACCTTGATGTTATTTAGTGTTAGAAAGTAGGATATTAGAATCAGGAAAATTAATTCAATAAATTCATATTTGGATGGGTAATATGGAGGGCTTATAAATATGTAAATATAGTTAGGAGCTTATAGATTGTACATAACTAGACAAAATGCGATAATTGTGAAGAATAGCACATGGGGTAAGAGGGGTATTATTTAATTTGATGTCTTAAATTCATCTAATATACGCCTTGAGTAAACATTATAAATTAAATTAATTAATAGTCGCTGAAGTAATTCACAAAGCATATGGATTTTAGCGATATCCGATATCAGATCATATTTAGCTAATATTGCTCTAATATAGCTAAATACAAATACCTTACCTAGGTCATTTTAAAGCCTTACAGGGCAAATATGAGCCTGGTATTTTAAGGCCTATTTAGAAAATCTTCATAAAACTCTTCAGCAGCCTAAAAAGTAACTTTCCAGGGAGAATATACTCAGGGGTAAATTTTAAGGCCTTAGAAGCCAAATATGAGGCCATATTTTAGATTATGATCTAGATCTGCAACTGCAAGCTTAGGACAAAAGTTGTTTAGAGAAGCAATTTATATAAAACTTATTGGACTAAAATAAAATCCTAGTATTAAATCTTTTTCAAAAAACGGTATAAGTATTTCAGCAGTTACTTTACATAATATTTATTATAGGACCCAATATGCAAAGGCTATTTTTGAAATTGATTAAATTCCCATACTTTTAGAAACGGATACGGGTTTACCCAATCACCATTTGGTAATTCTATTCCAAAGTGAAGATGGTCGGGAGTTGTGATGGCATCTCCTGTATTACCCATGGTACCAATTAGTTCACCTTTTCTAATTTTTTTACCAACATACAATTGTTCGTTTATCATATCCAAATGGGCATAATAATAATAACAACCATCATTACCACGAACACCAACTCTCTCTCCTCCAAGCCTATTCCAACCAATTTTTTCTACTTTGCCTGAACAAACACTGATTATTTTTGTACCTTTTTTGTCAAAAAGATCAACACCTTCGTGTAATCTTTTTCCACCTTCTCTTGCTGCCCCATATGTATCAGTATAGTAGCTTGGTCTTTCAACTGGAAAAAAGAATTCATTTGGTGAGTAAATAGGGTATTTGTTTAATATTTTATAATAATAAAATGTCAACTTTTTGATATTCTTATCGATAGAGGTCCAGTTAAGTTGAGCTAATTTGTTATTATCGGTTAATTCCATAGTTAACTTATTATAAATTTCTTCAGGGTTTATTATTTCAACCTCACTGTAATGTTTAATTGCAGAAATTATGGCGATAGACTCTTTCCACGAGTGTGGTGAAATTTTCTGATAATAGATAATGTCTTCTGGATTAAAGCTCGAAAGAGTTTGGTAATCCTTTGATATCCGCTCTTTTTTTAAATGGACGCTCGTTTGTACACTAGCAAGAAGTAGTAATACAGCAAATAGGACTATAGTAAAAAATTTAATAGATTTGTAATATTTAGAAATCTTCTTAGGTAAAATCATTGTGTAGACCCCCTGTTTATATTTATAATGGGCCTTGAACCAATAATATTACCCAAATCAATTACTTGTGTATAAATTTATATTAAAGATCTAACGGTATATAAATTACTTGTCCTGGTTGTATGTAAGTATTATTAAGATTATTAAATTTGATAGTTTCTTCTACAACTATTTGAGTATTAATTTCGTTACTAAGTTTTTTAACCAAGCTCCAGAGTGTATCCCCTTCTCGGACTACAACACGTTGATAATCTATATAAGTATGCTTATTAGTGAAACTGAAGTTAAAAAATAGAGCAAAAATTAACAATGCTATACCTAAAAAAATACTAAAGTACTTTAGAAACTTTAAATTACTTTTCAAAAATGTCCGGCTCATTTAATCACCCCATCAAACAAATGTTCTTACTACATCTTACTATAATAGAACATTAGTTTGTTTGTCAAGATTATACCGAACATAAGTTTGATTTTTTAAAAATATATGTTACAATTTTATTGTAATTATTTTTTATTTACTTATAAAATTTATTAATATTTAGGGGGATTAAGAATGGCCTCAAAACTTACTCCTCGACAACAACAAATACTTGATTTTATTAAAAGAGAGATAGCTTTCAAAGGCTATCCCCCTTCGGTTAGGGAAATAGGTCAGGCTGTCGGTTTAACTTCTAGTTCTACTGTTCATAATCATTTAAATTCATTAGAACAAAAAGGTTATATTAAACGTAATCCGACTAAACCTAGGGCTATAGAAGTTCTTGATTCTTATGATGATAGTTCTATTAAAAAAATAGTACATGTACCGATTGTTGGGCAAGTAACCGCTGGAGAACCAATATTAGCAGTTGAAAATATAGAAGAATATTTTCCTGTTCCTTATGATTTAGTTCGAACAGATTCAGTATTTATGTTAAAAGTTCAAGGAGAAAGTATGATTGATGCCGGAATACTAGATAACGATTTTATATTGGTTCGACAGCAGCAATCTGCAAATAATGGCGATATTGTAGTAGCACTGCTTGAAGATGAAGCAACTGTTAAAAGGTTTTATAAGGAGAAAAACCTTATCAGACTACAACCGGAAAATCAGCATATGAGCCCTATTTATACTCAAAACGTATCAATTCTCGGCAAAGTAATAGGTGTTTTTAGGATAGTTGACTAATCATATTATTTTCTTTTGTTCAAACCTTTCAAAACCAAGGTTGATCAGTTCATCAAGTAAGTCTGAGTACTTCAGCCCGCTTGCTTCCCATAGTTTTGGATACATGGATATTTGAGTGAAGCCAGGCATTGTGTTTATTTCGTTAACAAATATACTCTGGTCCTCTGTTACAAAGAAGTCAACACGTCCAAGGCCTTTTGCGTCAACTGCTTTAAAAGCCTTAATAGCATATTCTTGTAATAATTTTGTTGTCTCTGGTGGTAATGGAGCTGGAATAATTAATTGAGAATTTTGGTCATTATACTTAGCCTCGTAATCATAAAACTCTTTACTAGGAATAATTTCACCAGGCGTTGAAACGCTAACATTTTCATTCCCTAATACACTTAATTCAATCTCTCGAGCTTTGATTCCCTTTTCTACAATTATCTTAATATCAAATTTTGCTGCGTAGTTTAAAGCTTTGGCTAATTGATTCATTTCAGTAACTTTGGAAATGCCAACACTTGAACCTAAATTTGCCGGCTTAATAAAACACGGGCAACCGATTTTGCTCATTATTTTGTCAAAAATATTATCCATGTTTTCCAGTTCGCTGCGAAATAGGGTTATATGTGGCACAATCGGAAGTTCAGCATTTTTAAAGACAGCCTTCATTCTATCTTTGTCCATGCCTAAAGATGAGCCTAAAACCCCCGAACCAACATAGGGTATTCCTCCAATTTCAAATAAGCCTTGTACTGTACCATCCTCCCCTTTTGGTCCGTGCAAAACTGGAAAAATTATGTCACATTTACCATTATTAGGTAAGTCACTACCGTCTAGTGCTATAAATCCAGGTTCTTGTGGATCTAGAACGATAGTGACTTTCTTTAGATTAGAATTAATTTTGTTACTATTCCACTCTTTAGGGTTTGCTCCCCAATACCATAAACCTTCTTTTGTTATTCCTATTGTTTGAACATCATACTTTTCAGGATTAAGAGCATTAATTATGGAATTGGCAGAAACAATTGATACTTCATGTTCACCCGATTGTCCTCCGAAAATCACCAGTACCCTGATTTTTTTGTTTTCCTCCATTTTATCTGCTCCTTTATAATGTTTTAGTATTATAGTGCTTTTATTTCTTGTATGGCCAATAAGTAAAAAGTACTCGACCTATTAGGTTTTCTTTTGGAATGTTTTCACCAAAAAACACTA
>JAAYSI010000178.1 GCA_012524045.1 Peptococcaceae bacterium
CCAATAGATGTGATTTTACCATTTTCGATTAAAATGTCGGCAATTTGATCCCTTCCGCAGCTAGGATCAATTACCCGACCTCCTTTTAAAATTTTTCTCACAAAAATCCCTCCTTACTTTGTTTTAAAAAAAGTTCAACGCTGCTTAAGCATAGACTTTAGCTGCATTTATTATCCTTTTTTTTCTTCATCTTTAATTTTATGGAGATAACGATAGACGGTGGTATCCGACACTTTTAGCCTTTTAGCTAATTCGCTTACTCCTCCCTTGAACAGGAATAAGCCCAGCTCATTTAATTCCCTAACTGCCTGGATTTTTTCATCCTGAGACATCCTTTCTACCGGAATAGTAACTTTGTTCAGGACCTTTCCGATCAGAAGCTCAACTACATCCCCAGAGGTTTCCAGTAAATGTTCTAAAATCTCATTTTCTTCTCCGTTAGTCTCACCAATATCTTCATCACTTGATCTACTACCAGCTTTAATACTGAGCATATTTTTCAATTCTTTCGGAGGTTTAATCTTTATAAATTCACTTAAAAACCTTTTAGTAGCCAAGAGTGCCGTAATATCAATATTCACACACAAAGCACCAATGATCTCTCTATTCTCATCCCTTATTAAAAGTGATGATGACTGACATATCCTATTATCCTTCGCTACAACAACATAATTTGCGATAAAATCTTGATTTTGATACTCTTTGTTATGCACAATTTTTAAAACTAAATCTGTTAATACTCCTCCAACCCGACGACCACTTATATGACCATTTTCAATCGCTACTATTGAATTTTCAGGATTTCTTACATCATGTAAGAGAACTTCGCAGTTTTCTCCCATCATGCTTGCAATAAATTTAACTATCGGTATGTATTCTTCCAGTTTCTCCATAACTGACCTCGCCATTTTTCTTACTTGCTGTTTTACTTTTCAATTGTAAAACTATCTCTTGAATATTCTTTTATCACGTCAACATCTAATTCTCGTTTATAGCCTGCGGGTATAACCATCTTACCTTGAGAAAACTGTATTTTATCTTTAAATATTGAAATCTTAGGCTTCAAGAAACCATTTTGTTCTCCGGCAGCTGTGACCCCGCAATTAACACCAATTAATGTCTCGTGTAAACAGCCAATATCAGAGGCAACACCATTACCTATAAGTATTTCGATATTATATTTTCGAGCCATTTCGATTTCTTTCTTCATATTTAAAGCGCTCGCTGATTTCATAAGTTTAAATTTAATATAGCGTGCGCATTTAAGCTCACCGGTTTTTTTTACATCATCGATGTTAAAAATGGATTCATCCAACATCAAAGGCAATGGTGAAACTTTTGCTAAACGCTGCATATCATCCCATCTATCTGTCTTGAACGGCTGTTCAACAAGTTCAATTCCTTCGGCAGAAATAGAATGAACAAACCTAAATGCTTCATCATAGCTATAAGCCTGGTTGGCATCCAGCCTCAAAAGAGCTCGCCCGGCAACAATACTTTGTATCCTTTTTACTTCTTGAATATCATCTTCCAAATCGTAACCAATTTTTAGCTTCAAAGACTTATAACCTTCTGCAATCCGTTTTTCAATATGTTCTTCTAAACTTTCTTCTTTTGGAGGATTAATAATGCCTACCAGAGGAAACTTGGCACCTTTCTCAGGAACCCGAAGAACTGATTCTCCTTTTAACTCTTCAAGCGCTGTTAGATATGTTGTGGTTGCAAATGGAAATTTGTCCTTAAATCCTTGTATGTAACTGTAAGCATCGTCAAGATCCAGATTTAAAATTATCGGAGCTTTTTTTCTTACAAATTCCCAGATACTTTCAGGACTTTCTTCTTGGTATCCAGGCTGCGCAGGGGTAGCTTCTCCAACTCCTTCGTTGCCATTTTCATCAGTCAATACTGCAATAATAGTAGTAAACTCGTTCAAAACACCAAGTGAGTTGCCATACGGTACAGTAAGCGGGAGTCTCAGATCATACAGTGAAATTTTCTTAATCATACTCTTTCCCCCTGATAAATATTTATCCTAGATTTAATAAGTTGTTAGCTTCATAAGAAAAACTTATCACAATAATATTTTATTGTCAATAATTAGATTTGGAACAACCTTGATAGTATTTATTTTTTGATTCTACAAATAAAAATAACCTTAGCTTTCTAACTGCCAAGGTTATTTGTATACCTTTATATTTAAGTTTAAATTTTAGGCTCTATAATAAATATTGGGGTAAGCAGCAGGAAAAAAATAGAGCATAAGCGAAAACCTACCGAGTAAATAAACCCACAATCATTTACAGGAGGTTTTGCTTATGCTTAATTCTAATTATA
>JAAYSI010000179.1 GCA_012524045.1 Peptococcaceae bacterium
ATAAGATTTGTGTGCAAGCCGGCTGGTTAACTGAGCCGGGAGACATAGCCATTTGCATGCCGAATAAAACCTTTGTCGCTGTTTAAGAAATAAATGAAGAAGAAAATAAGGAAGAACAATAATTTTAAGCATATTCTAACTAGGTAAAGTTAAGCATAAGAGAAAACCCCGATATTCGACTATAGTAAGCTCATTGCTTCTGGTGGTTTTCTCTTATGTTTTTGTTTTTTTATTGGTATGGCAGATTTATCTAAATAAGACATACATATTTATTTGCAAGCAGAATATGCTATTAATATTAAAAAAGACTGAAAAGTCTGAAAATGTGCCTTGCTCAGGATATAATACTATTGGTATTTGTATTAAAAGGGAAAATAAATAGTAGTCCTAAACATTAAAAAGCTATACACATTTAATAAAATATGGTATATATTAATATAAAAGTTATATAACATTTGAAGCATTGGTATAACACATTTAATTAGAGTATAAGATTTAGCACAAAATTTTTCGGAGGTGGTATTATGAGGCTTTCAGAACGCCAAATAAAAATTGTCGAGTTGGTTAAGAAGTCTAGTCCAATGACCGGGGAACAGATCGCCAACCAATTAAAGCTTACCCGAGCTACATTGAGACCTGATTTGACCATTCTAACCATGACAGGGGTGCTGGAAGCCCGACCGAGGGTAGGTTATTTTTATAAAGAGCAGCCGGGAAAATCATCAATAGCTGAGAAAATGCACCAGTTAAGAGTTGGTGATTTTAAATCGATGGCTGCAGCAGTCAAAGAGAGTATCTCTATTTATGACGCGGTAGTATCGATGTTTACCAATAACGTCGGAAGCCTGATAGTGATTGGTGAAGAACGGGAGCTCAAAGGGATGGTTTCTCGTAAAGATATTCTAAAAGCAGCGTTAGGTAAGGTAGATCTGCATCAGGTCCCTATTGCCGTAATAATGACTAGGATGCCTAATATCATCATGGTTAATTCCGATGAATCGGTGCTGGAGGCAGCCCGGAAATTAGCTCAACACCAAATTGACACTTTACCTGTAGTTGAAAGTTATATTAATGAAAACGGAGATGAACTGTTTGAGGTAGTAGGTCGCTTTACTAAAACCAATGTTACAAATTTATTTGTAGAATTAGGTTCATAGAGGCTCCTACACTTTAATAATTCCGTTGAATAGATAGATAAAAGATACAAGAAAGTGAGGAGATGCTCTGTTGAAAAGTGAAATTCCGGTAATATATGTGATTTCTGATGCCTTAGGAGAAACCGCCGAGTTTGTAAGTAGAGCGGCTGCCGCTCAATTCAACGGTATTAGGACAAAGTTGAGAAAAATACCTTATGTCCAAGAGGAGACACATATTGACGATATACTTGAAGAAGCAGTTGAAGAACAGGCTATTTTAGTCTACACCTTGGTTTTATCCAGATTGCGCAATTATATAGAAAGACGGGCTGCCGAAAAGAACCTAGTGACTATCGATATTTTAAGTCCATTAATTAACGCGCTGGAACAAAAAACCGGCTTAAAACCAAAAAACATCCCAAATATTACCCATCGCTTGGATGAGCAATATTTCCGGAAAGTAGAAGCAGTCGAATTCGCTGTGAAATACGATGATGGCAAAGACCCGCGTGGAGTTCTTTTTGCCGATGTAGTAGTGATAGGTGTATCCAGAACTTCGAAGACTCCATTGAGCATGTATCTCGCTCACAAGGGTATAAAAACAGCCAATATTCCTCTGGTTCCGGAAGTAACTCCCCCCAGAGAACTGTTTGTTATACCGCCTAATAAAGTTTTTGGATTGATTTTGAGTCCCGAAAAACTGAACCAAATCCGTAGCGAACGCCTCAAAACGCTGGGACTTGGTGCTTCAGCCGATTATGCTAATTTAAACAGAATAATGGAGGAACTTGAATATGCCGATCAGGTGATGAAAAAAGTCGGCTGTATGGTCATTGATACCACTACAAAGGCAGTGGAAGAAACAGCAAGTATTATCATGCAAAAAATTTACAAAGGGGAGTAAAAGATGAAAAAGTTCGTTTATCTGTTTCGCGAAGGGAACTCGGCCATGCGTGATTTGCTGGGAGGTAAGGGTGCTAATTTAGCAGAGATGACTAATATTGGGCTAAATGTGCCACCAGGCTTTACCATAACTACTGAGGCCTGTAAAGAATACTACGCAAGTGGTGAAAAACTCCCGGAGGGCCTTTGGGAACAGGTTATCCCTGCCATTGAAGATGTGGAAATAACGAGCGGTAAAAAATTTGGTGACCCCCATAATCCTTTATTGGTCTCGGTACGTTCCGGCGCCAAAATTTCTATGCCGGGAATGATGGATACCATCCTGAACCTCGGTTTAAATGAGGAGACGGCCGAAGGATTAAGCCAAATAACAAAGAACGAAAGATTTGCTTATGACTGTTACCGCCGTTTTATTCAGATGTTTGGAGATGTTGTTCTTAACATACATAGTTACAAGTTTGAAAACATCCTGGAACAGGAGAAAGAACAACAACGGGTTAAATTTGATTCTGAACTCAGCACCGAGAGTTTGCGGGGTCTTGTGAAAAAGTTCAAAAATCTTGTTCTTATTGAGACCGGGGAAGCTTTTCCTGAAGATCCATATGAGCAGCTTAGGCAGGCTATCATAGCTGTTTTCAGATCCTGGGACAACCAGAGAGCGAAGGTTTATCGCAAAGTAAATAATATACCGGATGATATTGGCACTGCCGTCAATGTCCAGGCCATGGTCTTTGGAAATATGGGAAAAGACTCAGGCACGGGTGTTGCCTTTACTCGCAATCCCTCAACCGGAGAAAAAGCTTTATACGGGGAATATTTAATGAACGCCCAGGGAGAAGATGTAGTAGCCGGAATACGCACTCCTTTGCCAATTAGCACCTTGCAGCAGGAAAGTCCGGAACTCTATAAGCAGTTTAGCCAGATAGCTGCCAGCTTAGAAAATCACTACCGGAATATGCAGGATATTGAATTTACCATTGAAAAAGGTAAGTTGTATATTTTGCAAACCCGTAACGGGAAATGCACAATAACAGCCGCAATAAAAATAGCCGTAGAACTTTACGAGGAAGGCCTGATCACTAAAGAGGAAGCAGTAGCCAGAATTGATCCTCAGCAGCTGGGCAGATTGTTGCACCGTAGAATTGACGATGAAGCAGAGCTGGATGTTATTGCCACCGGCTTACCGGCTTCGCCCGG
>JAAYSI010000180.1 GCA_012524045.1 Peptococcaceae bacterium
AACCCATAACCGTACCGATAATACCTAGAGTCGGGCTATAACCGCCGGCAGCTTCAAAAAAGCCGATGCCCACTTTATGTCTGTTTTCCATCACGACGATATTTGACTCCAGGATATTTCGGGTTACCTCTGGATCGGTTCCGTCGATGATTAATTGCATCCCTTGCTTGGCAAATTTATTTTCAATCATCTCCAGATCGTCTTCCAGACTCAGAAGGCCTTCTCTACGAGCCTTTTCCGAAAAATGAATTAAAGTGTAGTAAGCCTCCTCTACTCCAAATGATTGCTCGGAAAAAGCTATTCTTAGCCACTGTGGAAATTTCCGCAATTCGTTAAAGGGCATACCTACGATGGTTGCTCCCAAAGTACCTAAAATTACGATTAAGGCCGGAGCCAGGCCGAATAAAGCCGAGATATGGCCTCCTTCTAAAATAAAGCCTGCTATCACTCCAAAGAATCCAATAATTAAACCTATAATAGTAGCAATATCCATTTTGTGTTTTATCCTCCTGTTTGTCATAGATATGTGGGGTTGATTATATTGCTATATATATTAACGTAAAATTTAAGAATTTTTTTAGGTAAATTTTCATTTCAAATGTTTTATTCAATAAGGTATAAGATAGAGATTTATAGAGAAAAACGTAGTAAAGCTGAAAATTTGGACCATAATCTTAAATATTCCTTTTTTAGATTTGGAATTATTTTGCCGATAACGCAAATAGCTATTAGTGTTTAGGGAAAACAATAAATATAATCCAGGTTGGTGAGTAGAATGAAAATAGACAGAACTTCAATTACCCCGGTTGGAAGCGTCCAGGCAGCAGCAGCAGCTTCCCGAGTGGCTCAAGTAAAAAGTAAGAATAATCAAGGTTCGAGTCAGGACCAAATAGCAGTATCCAACAGTGCCCAGGTATTTCAGAACTTAGTTCAAAAGGCCAAAGAATTGCCTGATATTAGGGAGGATAAAGTTAAAGCTATAGCTGAAAAAATCGAACAAGGTAATTTCAGCCTGGATGCAGGCTCGATTGCCGTCAGCTTACTTAAGCCGCACGATATGGGGGGAGAATAGGTGACGGAATTTTTAAACAGCCTGGATAACAATTTGCGCAAACAACTGGACTATTACCAACAATTGGCCGAACTGGAAAAAGATAAGCAGCAAGCGCTAGTTCAGAATGAGATTCAAGAGATCGATCGTATAACTGCTCAAGAAGAAAAAATTCTGTTCGAAGTCAGCCATTTGGAAAACGAGAGACTTAACTGGGCAGGATTTTTTGCCAAAGAAACCGGCAAGAAGGCCGAAGAGATTACTCTTGCGGATCTCGAGCAGACTTATCCCCAACTGGCCGAGGTGCATCGTGAATTAGAAACAGTGATAACCGAATTAAGGGAACTGCACGAAACCAACACCAAGTTACTCCAAAATGCGGTAAAACTGGTTAATTTCACAATGCAAGCCCTTACTAACGAAAAACAGACTACCTACACCAAACCTACAAATAAAGAGGGCCAGACCCAAAGTACATTAAATCTGTTTGATAAGAGTATTTGATAAGCTTTATTTGCTGAGGAGATAATTATGACCTATTCTAGCTTTTTTGGTTTAGAACTTGCCGTTCGGGCTTTGAGTGCTCAACAAGGTGCGCTTGGAGTTGCCGGACATAATATTTCTAACGCAGGCACCGCCGGTTATTCTCGGCAGGTAGCCGATATTCGGACTGCTATTCCAATGACTGTGCCTGGTTCGGGGAAAGAACTGACCCTGGGGACAGGTTCAATCCTGGATACCGTTTCCCGAGCCCGCGATGCTTTTATTGATCGGCAGTACCGGACGGAGACTGCTAAATACGAATATTGGGCAGGACGGCAGAGTACTTTACGCACGATAGAGGGTATGATGAATGAGCCGTCCCAGTATTCTTTAAGTAATGATTTAAGTCATTTTTGGAACGCCTGGAGTGTACTGGCCAATAACCCACAGAATACAGGAGCTCGTTCCGCCTTGCTGGAACAAACTCTGACCATGGTAGATACCTTTCACCACCTGAATCAACAGATCACCGATATGCAGCAGGAATTGGACAGCAGTGTCACTGCAATGGTGAATCAAATAAATACCATAGCCAAACAACTTCGCGAACTGAATATTCAGATCAAAAATGCCGAAGTGGCTAAAAATAACCCTAATGACCTACGCGACCAAAGGGATGCTCTGGTAGACCAACTTGCTAAATTGGTCCCGGTTCGGGTAATTGAAACTCAGGATCCGGCTTTTTCAGACCGAGTAGTAGGCCTTTATAAGGTTGTGATAGGAAATCCGAACGATTCTCAGAATGTGCTGGTTGATGACCAACATGTCCGGACTCTAACTACCACTATATACAATGGCTTTCAGCAAGTGGTCTGGGCCGATCATTTAGAACCTGTTACTAATTTGGGCTTACCGGTAAATACCCCGATCGAAATTAAAGACGGTGACCAGATCAGAATCAATGTGGATGGGACAAGCTACACCATTGATCTCTCTACCCTTAAAGGGGAATATAACGCTACCGGTGCTCCGGAGTTTACGTTTGAAGGCCTCGCCCAAAAATTAGAAGGGGCTATTAATGCCGCCATTAGCGCAAAGCTCGGAGCGGACGCCCCGACCGTGGAAGTAAAATATGAAGATAACAGATTTACGATTGCCTCTACTTTAGAAGGCCCTGATTCCCGAATTGCCTTTGAAGCAATAAGTGGCAGTTTCGGCCGCACTTTTACTGAGGCGATTACCTTAAACCCCGAGGGTGGTTATGGCGGAGCGGCTAATGTAACTGTGCTCGGCGGTATATACAACGGTAATGGTAATACACTCCGGGCCACTTATGTTGCTGCGACCCAAGCGCTAATGACCGGTAATATCCTAAATGGTACCGTTGATTTTACCGACAGTACAATGGTTCTAAGACTGGATGGCGGTGTTGAAGTTACCTTGGACCTTGGCTCCCTGGTAAACAGCGCAACCGATGATGCGACCTACGATTTAAGCGATCCGGAGCAGCGGGACGAATTTATCGCTGCTTTACAGGCTTTAATAGACAATGAAGCGGATTTGAACGGTAAACTTGAAGTAAACCTAACCTCTGATAATAGGATAGTACTGGCTAATGTATCCGCTAATTCCGGGACTTCTTCAGTTCTGGAAGTGGAAGTGACTGGATCGGCTAATAAGCTCGGGCTCAGCGGCTCAGCCAGTGGGGCTGATTCCTACTGGCAGATTAGCGATAACGATATCCCGCCTAATACGGCCATGGTCAACGATGTAACCGAGCCTGTAATGATAGCGGGGTTGACACTTGAGATTACTGAGGCAGCAGATTTAGCGGATGGCGACTTCTTTACCCTTGATCTAACCATTAAAGACCGCATGGCGGATTTAGGTTTTACCACTGAGGTGGTTAGCAATGCGGTGGACTTGGGTATTGATGAGGGCAAACTAGCTGCTAATCTGGAGATGCGCGATTCCTATCTAGAACAGTTCCGCTCCAAAATTAACACTCTGGTGAAAGGGATCGCGGATGCTGTCAATGCGCTGCACTATAGAGGGCAGGGGCTACAACTAGAGACTACCGGCCTAGCCTTCTTCACCTCGACCGATGGCTCACCTATTAATGCAGCCAATATCGCCTTAAATCCGCTATTGCAAAATGATCCTTCGCGCGTAGCTACCGGCTTAAAGACTGATCCGGTGGAAAAAGGGGACAGTAGCATAGCTTTGGCTATAGCTTCGTTAGCCAATGACTGGACCAGATTGCAGGATTTGATTAATCAGGATGTCTTTGGTCCGGATGGCACTCCTCCGGTCCATGCTTCCTCTTTTGCCGATTATTATGGTTCCTTAATAACCGATTTAGGGGTAAACGCCCAACAGGCAGTTCGGATGAGCGAGGGCCAAGCAGTTTTAGTTAATCAAATGTATATTCAGCGTGAAAATATCTCCGGAGTTTCGCTCGATGAAGAAATGACCAATTTGATCAAACATCAAAAGAGCTACATGTCAGCGGCTCGCTTGGTAACGATACTGGACAGTATGCTTGAGAACGTCTTGAACATGGGTATAACCCGATAAATATTAGGACAGGTGAGAAACAATGC
>JAAYSI010000181.1 GCA_012524045.1 Peptococcaceae bacterium
ATCCAACACCCTGAAGTAGTTGGCATGGACGTTGAAGATTACGCCTATCTTATTGAAAAACCCTTTGATTGTATAGTAGAAAGAGTTATTCCTCGACAGTACAAAGGGCTGAACCCGGAAGACCCTGTGAACATGGCTTTAAACCTAGCTAAAGCCCTTATGTGCTACAATAACGATTTCGGCCAAACCGGTATGCTCATTCAGAAGCTGGTACAGAAATATGGCTATGATCCGGGCTTTCCTCCTTCATCCGGAGGATTTACCGAGGCTCCCTTTGATTTTATCGCTGATCAGCTAAGGGGTTTTAGAGAGGTCAGCAAAGATATAAGGAGAATACCCGAAAAACTTGCGGAGGCCTGCGATGCAGTCTACCCTATTGTCTTTAAGAAAGGCCTACCTGCCAAACCTACAGAATTTTCTTATGTTTTCTTCCCACTACACATGCCAACTTTTATGCGGGAAAAAGACTTTGCCAAACTATGGTGGCCGAGTTTTAAAAGAATGGTTGATGAATATGCCTCTATGGGCATTCATTCAAAACTTTTCTGCGAAGATGATTGGACACGCTACATTGATTATTTATACGAATTACCGGCTAATACGGTTCTCTTATTTGAATATGGAGATATAAGAAAAATCAAAGATAAATTAGGTAAAAAACATGTTATTACAGGATTATATCCTATTTCTATGTTAAAGAATTGCAGTAAGGAAGAATGCTTAGACAAAGCTAAAGAAATGCTGGATGTTCTTGCACCCGGCGGAAACTATATTTTCAGTTTTGATAAGCCTATTTTATCCGTCCGCGATATCAATATAGAGAACCTCGCTGCCGTCTTGGAGTACGTGAGGGACAACGGTGCTTATGATAATCCTGGTGAAACTGCCGGTTTAAGCTTTAGGCCAGAAGATTATAAAATCGATCCCTCCCAATCCAGAAAACTAGAAAGCAAGTATTTTACTAATTGGGAGGAATATAAAACACTGTATCCCCAGACAACAGACTATGGAATAAAAAAATTACAAGCTGTTGAAAATTCCTTATTCCAGTTTCTCATTTATCTGTTGGTTTAGCAAATTAAAATAAAAAATATTCAAACATATTTTATAAGCATAAGGAGGATATTAACATGATCGATTTGAAAGAATTAACCCAAGTAGTAGGCGATCTAAATG
This sequence comes from Peptococcaceae bacterium, assembly GCA_012524045.1. Lineage (GTDB taxonomy): Bacteria > Bacillota > Desulfitobacteriia > Desulfitobacteriales > Syntrophobotulaceae > JAAYSI01. The sequence continues at coordinate 1,177 of JAAYSI010000181.1, forward strand.
AAGATAGGTTATTGGAAATTCTAAATGAATTTGTAGCCGGCAATCCTACTGCTGAAGAAGCACAAGCTGTTGTCACTGCTTGCCAACAAGGTATGACAATTGTCGGTGATTTATTTGAAAGTGGAGAATATTTTGTAGGGGATTTAATCTTTGCCGGAGAACTATTAACTGATTCTATAGAGCTTTTAAAACCAATTATCGGCAGCAGCTCTTCCAACAAAATAGGAAAAATTGTGCTAGGCACGGTAGAAGGCGATTTACACGATATTGGCAAAAACATTTTCAGAAGCATGGCTGAGGCGGCGGGATTTGAAGTGTTCGACCTCGGTATTGACCAAAAACCTGCGGCTTTCATTGAAAAAGTAAAAGAAGTTAATCCTGATATTGTCGGAATGAGCGGTGTATTAACTCTAGCTCTGGATTCGATGAAAAACACTGTTGAAGAAATGAAAAAAGCCGGTGTACGCGATAATGTGAAAATAATCATCGGCGGCAACCCCGTTACCCAAGAAGCTTGCACCAATATTGGAGCAGATGCTTTTACGGACAATGCTGCCGAGGGGATAAAAATTTGTCAAAGCTGGGTAATGAAGAACTAAAGAAAAAGCAGGTGATATAATGGATAAGAACGTCAAGCAACTACACGCCGAAAGATTAAAACGCTTAAACACGGCCTTAGCAAATGGTAAACCAGACCGTGTACCGATTTTTAGCCAAACTGCAGAGTATGTTTACACAATCCAAGGACTCAAACCAATTGAAGGGTATGAAAATCCCGACATCATGATGCAGGCTTACAGAAACTTTTATTCCGAAGTATATTTTGACGGTTTCCAAATACCGGTCATCAGTAAGGGTAAAAGGGATATGTCCAGAATACTGGGCGGAGGTACGTCCGAATTTTTACCTGACGGCTCTTTCCAAACGAAGCCCAACTCGATTAACGTCATGGATCCGAGTGAATATCCAGAGTTAATCAAATCTCCTCATCGCTTCTTCGTCGAAAAAATTATGCCAAGACGCTTTAAGCTCATGGCCGAAGATTATTTCCCAGGCAAAGAAGTAAAATTCATCGAAGCAGTGAAGTCCTTTCTAGATTCCGGGAAACCGACCAAACCCGTAACCGAAATGCTGGTAAACGAATTAGGGCTTGTCGAACTGGCCCAAGGCGGAATGTACAATCCGGTAGATATTATTTTAGACTTCCTAAGAGATTTCAGAGGCATGGCTCAGGACGTAAAAAGATGTCCGGAATTGGTCAGGGATGCAGGATTAGCGATTATGGATTGGCTGCTGGAAGTAGCTACCATGAATCCTCCCAATCCTGATAAATTTATTACTATTCCGATGCATTTGCCAACCTTCTTAAGACCGAAAGATTTTGAAAAAGTTTATTGGCCTTCTTGGAAGAAATTTGCCGAAGAATTAACAAGCAGAGGTTATAAGATTTTCTATTTGTTTGAAGGTAATTATGAACACCTGCACGAATATATTCAGGAATTACCGAAGAATAAAGTGGCTGCCATGTTTGAGCATGACGATTTACAACTTGTTAAGAAAAACCTTGGGGATACCTTGTGTATCGTAGGCGGCATGCCGACCAGTATGCTTTACTATAAAACCAAGGAAGAATGCATTGCGCATGTGAAACATGTAATTGATACCGTGGCTATCGATGGCGGATTCATTCTCAGTGCCGATAAGCCAATGCTCTCACCTACCGACGGTACTTTAGAAAACTTTAAAGCAGTCAACGAATTTGCCCATAACTACGGAGTCTACAGCTAGGAGGGATTTTGCGTGACTAACTATGAAATTCTGGAAAAAGCAGCCCAAGAGATATTTAATGCCAAAACACCTGAAGAAATCGAACATTATGTGAAATTCTTAGTCTATCTCACGATGGGTTAAGCCTTTGGAGCCTTTGGATAATTATATCCTACTTGCGCATTACCCGCGCACCACACGGCGAAGCTGTTCACTTGCTGATACAGCTACTGCACCGGAACCTCTGGGCAAGACCTGATGTTAACCACGGTGCAGCCTTACGCTGTATCAGCTGCGTTCACGACGCTTCTCTGCTTTACGGTTCGCTAAGTAATGCACAAGTATAGTGTAGCTAATAAAAAGAATTTGCCAGTCTTAAAGAACACATAAAAATATTATCAGAAACTAAACATATAAAAATCTAAAACGCCTCAGATCTTGATAGATCGAGGCGTTCTTATTTACTAAGGCATTAAGCATCTTTCTTTGGTCCAATAATTCCCTTCCGGAAAGCATTATTATATTTGCGACAATGACGGTCTTTGCCCATTAAGGCTTCCGTAGCCAATAAGGCAGCAATCATATCTCTGTTACAAGGATCCATAATGGCTGAATCCATGCCAAAGAAGGTTGCCAGGGTCAAAAAGGCCATGTTAACAGCTTTTCTGTGGGGCATACCAAAGGAAATATTACTTAAACCGGAAGTAATTTTAATGGTCGGGTAGATCTCTTTGATCTCTTTCATGGTATCTATAAACGATAGCATAGAATTATTTTCCGTTGCCAA
>JAAYSI010000182.1 GCA_012524045.1 Peptococcaceae bacterium
AATCGCTGCTCTCCGCACTACGGTGATCCAGATGCAGCAAGACTATGATTTTTATATACCCCCTGTTGTAGAAGGGTTTGATGAAATGCAGAAAGACTATGAGGAACGTTTAATAGCCACTGCATCTAATTCCAAAGAAAAATACCAAGAACAGATCCAAGACCGCGATCCCGAAGAAGTTTTCGATAGCGTATCCCAAGGGGTTTGTGAAGATTTTATCAAAAGCTTGCTCTTTGGCAGATAAAATGGTGCATCTGGGTGATTGAGTTGTTCCTTAAAAAATACTTCCTAAAAACTAAAATGCAGGATTTATGGCAAATTTTAAAGAATGCCAATACTTTTGGCATTCCTATGCGCCTTAGGCTGTTTTTATTTTTGATCTTGCTGGTGCTTACCATGATTTTTGGGGTTATTGTGATTCTCTTGGGAACAGGCTCTTTCAACGCCGGCCAAAATGAGGATATCAAAGTAATGCAGAGAGAATTATCTCACATGAGAGAGGATGTTACTAAACAATTTGGGAACATTTCCGTTTATGCGGTGGAACTCTCCAGGGGTTTATCCGAAAGTATGGAGAAAAATCTTAAGAATTATGGGCTTCAGGTTAAAGATTTACCTATCCATCCTGAGATTCTGGAAAAACTCATAGAAAATGAATACGAACGCCTTTTATTTTCTCTACAAAAGGCTAAGAGTAGTGGAGTTTTTGTTATTTTAGATGCCACGGTGAATCCTAGTTTGGAGAATGCTGCTTACTCGCGGGCGGGGTTATATATAAAGAATATGGAACCAAATATTATTAGTTCATCTGCTCCCACAATTCAGGTCCTTCACGGTTTTCCTAACATTGCCCGTGAAAATTCTCTACCACTTCATTCTCAATGGACTATGGAGATGGATATAAGGGAGGCACCCTACTTTCAATTGCCATTGGAGCAGGCCAAACGATACCGGCTTCCTCTTTCTCGTTTGTATTATTGGAGTTCTCCCCTTATTTTGCCAGGGACCAGTGAAAAAGTTATGCTGTGTTCCATACCGCTTCTTGATTCCCATGGTAATGTTTTTGGAGTGTGTGGCTTTGAGGTTAGCGCCATGTTGTTTAAGCTTACCTATATGCCCGATAATAGTAACTACAGCCGTATCTTCTCTATGCTTTCTCCTTTTAACGTTAATGTACTCAATACCTCAGAAGCTTTGTTTGCAGGGGGCTATCTTGCTCTTGACAGTGGCTTGCCTGGCCAGTCCCTTTGGATTGCCAAGGGCCCGAAATCCTTATACACCTACGGACTCGGCAAGGATATTACTTTTATGGGATTCCATGAAGAGGTTCAGCTTTATCCAAAAGGTTCGGTGTTTGAAGATCAAAAGTGGGCAGTAGCTATCATGTTGCCAGAAAAAGACATGACTACGCAACTTACCTCTGCGAAGCTACGCTTAACTCTTCTCTGCCTGCTATTATTTATAGTTGGAATTATCTTATCTACCCTTATCAGCCGCCGCTACCTCCAACCCATAACGGAAGGACTGGATATTATTAAATCTAAGGATTTTAGTCGTACTCCTGCAACGAAAATACCCGAGATAGATGACCTTATTCAATTTCTTTCGGCACAAAATGAAGAGCCCTTGCCAAGGCCTGAGGCAGGTTTGTCTGAGAAAGTATTTAAGGAATTCGTAAGTAACACTAAAACTCTTTCACCTGCGGAAAGGGAGGTTTTTAATCTCTATGTAAAAGGTCATACAGCAAAAGAAATCGCACAAATTCTTTGTCTGAGTATTAATACCATAAAAACCCATAATAAACGTATTTACATGAAACTCAATGTTTCCTCCAGACAAGACCTGCTGAAATATGTCAACACGTTGAAAGAAATGGGCTGGGAATTTAAATAAGCAGGCACAAGTTATTATCGGGAAAGCCCAGGGAGATTTATAAAATCAAAAGTGGAGAAATGTTTTCAATTTAATTAAAGGAATAAAGGATATGAATAAGGTGTCCCAAAGCAAATTTTGGGGCATCTTTTTTGATATATTTAATTATTTAACTTGGTGGCATAATTTTTGCATATTAATTTAGCCGGGGTGGGATGGTCTTTACGGTGCGGGAGGATAAAATTTAAAGGAAGCGGTAGGCAACCTGTTGTATTCACATCTAAACATGGAAGGAGTCGATAGGCATAGTTATTAACGGAGCAATCCGATTGATATATTCACTTTAAAACAGATGACGTCAAAAATTAACTAAAATTATAAAAGGTGAGACAAAAATGAAAAAAGTTTGGCTAATGGTTATTGTCACTATTCTTACTTCTATTACTTGTACAATAGCTTTTCTTAAGATTCCACCTACAATGGTGTTAATTATGGAGGCATTTGGGGTCAGTTTGACCGTGGTTGGGCTTACTATGACTGTAGCAACGATTGCTCAAGTTACGGTAAGTTTACCTTTTGGAATCGTAGCTGCAAAAATTGACCCCAAAAAATCAATGTATATAGTTTTATTATTAGGTTTTTTAGGCGGTGTAATTGGGGCTTTAAGTGCAAATTATAATATATTGCTTGTGGGCAGAATACTTGATGGAGCCTGCTTCGGTATGGCCTCAATTGTTGGCCCGCAAATTATTACGATGTTGTTTCCTCCGGAAAAACGAGGGCTCCCGATGGGTATATTCTCGATTTGGGTACCACTCGGCATGCTAACTATCTTCAATTTGGCCAATCCGATTGCAGAAGCCTATAGCTGGAGAGGGGTATGGTGGTTTAGCAGCATCGTTATTATAGCTTTAGCTATTATTTTTATTCTTGTATTTAGATCTCCTCCAAATGCAAATGGTGAGGGATCGAGCCAGAGCATGGTTCAGGCTGAACAGGGATACAAATCTTTTATATTAACAGCCTTCAAATCAAGAGCTATTTGGAATATTGCTTTTTCCTTTTTCTTCTTTTCATTTCTTTATGCAGTTTTAAATAATTATTATTCGACTTACCTTGTACAAGAAGTGGGTCTTGAACTTGGAACGGCGAACAAAATATATACCTTTTCTATTATTGGTATGGCTATTGGGGGCATTATTACAGGAACTATTTTGAATAAAGTAAACCGTAATAACCACGCTGTTTTATTAACAATTTCACTTGTACTCATTGCCTTTTGCGCATTCTTTCAATTTCAGGTTAAATCAC
>JAAYSI010000018.1 GCA_012524045.1 Peptococcaceae bacterium
GGCTTGGGCAATTTGCTTTTTAAGTTCACATTTATATAAATTTGCTCTGAAATTAAGAAAGCCTTCTATGTTCAGCCTATTATGTGAATCCAAGAATTCTAAGATTGCCTTAACCAAAGCGTGTTTTCTGGTTTCGGGCAGATAAGTCTCTTCATCTTTATTCAGTCTGAACCAGGACTGTTCTATAAGCCTTTCGGCATCATCTTTATCCATTTTGTATTCTTTAACTAATATTTTCTTAATATAGGCCTCTTCCCAAGTCTGAAATATAATCTCGGCAAGTGTTGAGGCAAAGTAATAATTATAGATCCGCGCTAGCAAGCGGTCTTGTTCCTGCCTTTTAAGATTGGCATAAACACAGCGGACTAAATAATTCGCTCCGTTATTTAATTCATATAATTCAATGGGGAGACCTTCTTTAGTACGCAAACTTTGTAATCTTTTATAAAGACCGTCTTTATAGCCTTCCGTAATGACATCCACATAATATGTATCCATCAAAAAATCCCTCCCCTGAAATATATGCTTGATATTTCCTAATATTTCCGGGTAGGGATTTTCTTATTCTTAATTACGCAATTTCCTAATCAAATCTAATTAATTGTAAATGAAGGGTAATTAGCCGACTTTATCCCTCCTAAAGATAAAAAGGGTCAAGCCTAAAAGTAGTAAAGAGACTGCAATAACACCGAATTGGACGTATCTGGTTGTGTAAAGAAATTTAGTCATACTTTGAGCATTGAAATCTCCGGCTATAACGGCGATAGTTTCCCCGGCGGTATTTTCAATTCCTAGATAGCTTGAGACATAGTTTCCTTGATACAGACCGTCGGCTGCCTTCCCTCTAATTGCTCTTTCCGCTCCAACCGATCCGCTTTTGAGCCTTTCCCCAAGGGCTTTGTGTTTGGGGTCATTTAAATCGCGAACATCGATTATATGTACCCAGTTCACTTCTTGCAAATCCTTATAAATTATGTAGAGATCCTCCAGATTATGGTCTGTTTTTATTTTAGTTAGTTGTTGTCGTAGTTCATTGTAATAGGGATGTTCAGGGTCAAGGGTTGTTATCAGCTCTTGCAGTTTTTGCTTGTCTAAACTCTCTTTAGCTATATTAACTGCCCGGGTGACCGTTTCTCCGGTTAGATTAACTGCCAATTGTTCTGCCCGGTAATTGCCAAGCCCCATCACTATCAGAAAACAGAAAAGAATAATTACGGAAATGACAAAAATTTTTCTTCTTCCAGAGTGCATTTTTCTCCCTCCAAAGTCTAGTTAACCAATGCCACAGGATTATTTAGTACCATTCTACACTATAAGCTTAAATTATGCATCGTCCATGGTTCATTTCTGCGCTGAAGCTGAATACTTATCTGTTAGAAGAACGTATTAGGCCTTAAATAAATTATTTCTGTTTGGAAAGTTGGGGATAAAAATGACGCGTACAAAGCAGATTACTGCCCTCCCGATTGCTGCCGCTTTTATTGGCACAGTGGTCGGTGCCGGCTTTGCTACCGGCCAAGAAATTCTACAGTTTTTTACCTTTTATGGCTTAAAAGGAATTATAGGCATTGGTATTGCTGCTTTCCTGTTTTTTTACTTCGGCTTTAGCATTATGAGAATGGCCAGGGAACAAAAGGCTGATTCTCATCGGGACCTGGTCACTTATACAGCTGGCCCTGGAATTGGAATATTCCTAGATTGGTTTATCACCATCAGTTTCTTGGGTGTTCTAGTTGTTATGGCCGCAGGCGCAGGGGCTGTTGCCGAAGAACAACTTAATCTGCCGCAACTGCACGGGAGTCTTGTTATAATTATTCTAGCCTTTTTTACAGTGATATCCGGTATACATAATATTATCAGGGCTATAGGCTTCGTTGTGCCCTTTTTGCTAATAGCTGTTTTAGGCGTAGCAATTTATTCAATTCTAAGTGATCCGCTCACCGGGCAAAAGCTAGCCGTACTGCAGGCTCTGGAACCACCATTGAGCTCTAATTGGTCCTTGGCGGCAGTTCTCTATGTTTCTTATAATCTAATCTTGGCTGTGGCAATTTTGTCTACTTTGGGCGTAGAGGCCCGGGCTAAAACAGATCTGTTGTGGGGTGGAATTTTAGGGGCTGCCGGCTTAGGGATCGGCATCTTGGCTATTAATTTAGCTATTATAAGCAATGTCCCTCAAGTTCTAGCTTTTCAAGTCCCGATGGCCTTCCTCGCTTCGCATATTAATCCCTTGTTTGCCTATTGTTATGGCTTTATACTTCTGCTTGAAATTTATACTACAGCGGTCAGTATTCTATACGGCTTTGTTGCTAGGATCTCCTATCGCAACAATCTTAAGAGGTTTTTCTGGGCAGCCGTTGCGTCCATCGGGGCTCTTTTGGCTGCTAGGCTGGGCTTTGCCAGAGTCATAGGCACTATTTATCCGGTTATGGGCTTTATCGGTTTATTTTTCCTTGCCAGCATTCTTTGGGCTCAGGTTCGGGAGTATATTGCCGGTAAATAGGGTCGGGATTATCTTCAGTTGCTCTGCCCTTGACTAAAAACTCCATTACCAGTATTATACATATGTACATATGTCCATATATGCATATTTTTTAAATTTTTACCCAAGGGAGGGAGCGCTTATGTCTATATTTCAATCCCCTGAGCCGGCAACAAACCATTCCGTCCTGCCCAGTGAAAAAATTTTGCTGGAATTGGCTGAATTCTACAAGGTTTTTGGCGATTATTCCAGAATTAGAATTTTATTTGCTTTGCTGGATTGCGAATTGTCTGTAAATGAGCTGGCCGAAACTTTGGAAATGAGCCAGTCAGCCGTATCCCACCAACTTCGAATACTTCGCCAAAATAAACTTGTGAAAATACGCAAAAGCGGTAGGAATAGCCTGTACTCTTTAGGAGACGACCATGTCTACAAGATTTTAACTCAAGGCCTCGAACATTTATCTCACTAAAGTTTTTCCTTATATACCCGCTTCCAACAGAGGAATATCTATAAAAAAGTCCTTCTTGACGAGTTCTAAAAGCTCTGCTGTTTGCTCATAGGAATCTCCTTTAACACAAAAATAAAACCTTATTTTAGGCTCGGTCCCCGAAGGTCTCGCCATCACAAAGCCTCCGCCCATAAAAGAAAAGCGAAGGACATTCTCCCGCGGAAGATCGATAGAGCTTGTACGGTTTTCTTGGATATGCAGCTTTTGACCGGTTTGAAAATCATCGATGGATTTGATTGGAATACCAGCCAGGCTGTCTTTTTTTTGCCTACGCAGTAAATCCATAACTGCCGCAATCTTTTCTTTTCCTTCTTTGCCCTTTAAAGTGACTGCAATCTGTTCGTCCAAATAATAGCCATAATTCTTAAAGATCTTTTCGAGGACTTCCGGTAAAGTTAGCCCCTCTTTGGTCCGATAATAAAGTGCCGCTTCAGCCAAAAGTGCAGCCGCCTGAACCGCATCTTTATCCCGAGCGTAAGTACCGGCCAGGTAGCCATGACTTTCTTCAAAACCAAATACATACACGCCTGAACGATTCTGTTCCATAATTTTAATTTGTTCCCCAATATATTTAAAACCTACCAACACATTCAGAGTTTGAGCACCAAAGTCGGTAGCTATGGCCTCACCTAAATCCGTACTAGCCACTGTTTTAACGATTACAGAGTTTTCAGCTAAGCAGCCTGCTTTCTTTTTTTGCGAAAGTAAATAATATTCGAGCAGTACACCTATTTGGTTGCCTGTAAAACGCCTGAATTCTCCGTTTTGGTCTTTAGCGTACAGTCCGAGTCTATCGGCGTCCGGATCAGTGGCTAAGATAATATCGGCCTGTTTATCCTGAGCATACTGTAAAGCAAGCTCAAATGCAGCAGGGTCTTCCGGATTCGGAGACAATACTGTAGGAAATTCCGGATCGGGTTCCGCTTGTTCGCTGACAATATTAACAGAAGTAAAACCTATTTCCTTTAATAAGCTAAGGACCGGACGTCCACCGGTGCCGTGAAGTGGAGTAAAGACGATTTTAAAATCCCGTCCAAAAATCTTAGCCAATTCCGGAAATAACAATTGTTTTTTTATCTGTTCAAAATAGGCTCGATCCACTTGCTCGCCCACGGTTTCCAATAAGCCTTTGGCTTTAGCTTCTTCTAGCCCAAGTGGCTGGGCCGTCCAATCCTGGTTAGTTACCTTGGCAACAATCAATTTGGCCAGTTGGGGCGGAATTTGGCCTCCGTCCTCCCAATAGACTTTATACCCATTATAGTCTTTAGGATTATGGCTCGCCGTAATATTTACCCCGGCACTGGTCTGAA
>JAAYSI010000183.1 GCA_012524045.1 Peptococcaceae bacterium
AGACAGGGGTTTGTTCAAAATTCTCGATACCCCCATTATCCAATAATTGTTGGAATATATCCATCTGTTCTTTGTTAAGGGGTTTGCGCAAATATTCTGCTACTACTCCCAACTGCGCTCCCTGTTCTAACAAGTACGCCACAGCGCTCAGATCTCGAGAAGTCGTGCTCTCAAAAATTAGGCTTCCTGTGTCATCATATATACCCAAAGCCATTAGCGTAGCCTCAAAACTACTCAGCTTTTGGCCTTTTTTCATTAACATTTCAACTATAATTGAGGTACAAGCTCCCAAGGGTTCAAAAATTACCTTCCTGTCAAGTTTGTTTTGATTAGGGTAAGGGTGATGATCAATCACCACTAGCTCTTTGGTCTCTAGTTCAGTAAGTAACTTTTTATTATTAACTGAACGACTAAGTTCGTAAGTGTCAACAAGAATAATCTTTTTGACTTTGTCGATATTTATATCTTTGAACCTATAATAGGGAATATGTTCTTTTGCTAAAGCCAAAAAATCCTGAACAAAAGGGTTATAACTTCCCTCAATTACTATTAGTGCATCAGGGTAAAGCTTTTGAGCAGCCACCATAGATGCTAAAGCATCAAAATCTAAATAACGATGCGAAAGGATTATTTCCATCGACAATCCCTCAAAACTTTTTCCTACAACTGTAGTTACTTAAAATAAATTATAACACTTTTAAACAGCTAAGCAAAAAATTTTATTTATCCCATGTTTTTATTTATTTCACTCATTGCTTGCTCAATATCAGCTTGAGCTAATCCTTCCTTATGTAGACGATAATCTATGGCATCAAGCCAAAACATACATTTTGCTGACATTTTCCTAAATATTTTAGAATTCTTTTTGTCTCTCCGTGAACGGCTTTCCGCATTCGCCTGAAGAATGCTACATATATAGCGGGCTTTCAGGCGAGTATTCTGATCCATTTGGCTATAATCTCTATTTAAATGTTCAATAATACCTGAGTAATAATCTTTAAATTCTTCAACGGAGATTTCTTTATCCATCTGAAGATATTCTTTTAGCTTATTCAACTTTTCTTCCATATCTCTCATTTACCCCCAAGTAAAAGTAAATCATAACTTTATGAAATTAAAATTCTAACATATAACAAGTATTAGGCAGCTACTGCTGCCCAATACTTCTCATTATATTCCGCGAAAAAAATTTGATGAATAGTTATTTAAGATATCTAAATTAGAAAAATAACACAGTATCTATGATAAACAATGGAATCAGAAAGACTAACGCCCAGCCCATGTAACCGAAGAAACTAGGCATTGGAATCCCGTTCTCTTCGGCAATAGAACGAACCATAAAGTTCGGCGCATTACCTATATAAGTGTTGGCTCCCATAAACACCGCACCAGCGGATACTGCCATTAACATTTCAGGAGCTATGGTACCTACCGTGGTCACTACTCCTTCTGCTGCTCCAAGGCTGGCTGCTGTGGTCATAAATACCAGACAGGTCGGAGCATTATCCAGGAAACTGGACAGGGCTCCGGTGGCCCAGAAGAAATGCCCAGGATCTGTTAAGCCGAGTTCTGCTCCGCGGGCATTTAAGATAGCTAAAGCCGGAATCATGGTTATAAATATACCGATAAATAGTTTGGCTACTTCCTGGATTGGGGCCCAGGTAAATTTATTGTCTTCTCTTATCGCTTTAGTTGTGGTTTTCAAGGATAGGAAAGCTGCCAGTAAGATAATGGTTATTTGAATCAGGTTGGTATAAGGCATAACTATTGCGTGACCTTGGTGAGTATACAGGTGAAGTCCTTTAAGGGCTCCGGTGGCCTGATCTATAAATGCAGGATTTTTAGCCAGGGTTCCGCTTAAGATTACCGAGCCTACTATCATTACTAGGAATAGTAAGTTATGAAGTCCGTCTATTCTTAAGGGTTCATTCTTTTCTCCTTCGCCTAAAGCAGGACCTTCGGGATTTAAGGCCAGTTCTTTTTTGTAATAGTACCTATCCATAAAGTAATATATTGCTAGCAAAATAACGGCATTAAAGGCCATAGGAATAAACAAATTCATTGTCCAAAAGAAGGGGACTCCTCTTAAGAAACCTAAAAAGAGCGGCGGGTCCCCTATTGGGGTTAAGGAGCCTCCGATATTACACACTAAGAAGATAAAGAATACAACAATGTGTTTTCGGTGTTTTCGCCATTGATTGGCTCTAAGAACTGGACGGATTAAAAGCATGGCAGCACCGGTGGTACCTACCCAGCTAGCTATAACTGTACCAATGGCAAGCATTACCAGGTTTGTTTGAGGGGTTCCTCTTAAACTCCCCCGCAGAATTATGCCACCGGCAACGGCAAATAAGCCAAATAACAGAACTATGAATGGAATATAATCAAGCACAACGCTATGTAAGAGTTGAGCTAGAGTTTCGCTACCACCATATACAAAGAAAAATGGGATTAGGAAAACTATAATCCAAAAGGCACTTACTTTCCCTTGGTTTTTTTCCCACCAATGGCCGTTAACTAATGGGATAATAGCAATAGAAAGTAGCATGCCAACAAAGGGCAGTACACTCCAGAGAGGGAGTCTGTAACCTAAGGCTTCACTTTCTCCTCCGGTAGCAAAGGCTGCTCCGCTTAAGCTGAATAAAAATGCAAGAATTAGAACCAGTGTCACTAGAACTTTTTTAAAACGCACATCGCACATCCTCTCTTAAAACAAATATATTGAATACATGAATTCCAAAAATACCAGAGTTTTAACCCATACCCCCTTTCATAAAAACAGTTTTATATTAAAAAATAAAAAAGCCACAAAAAATCATTACCACCTATCGTTAATTTCATCATTAATTATTTGTTCTATCTCTTCATCTGTTAAATCGTATTTTTTAGCCATTTCTCTAGCTTTTTGGCGCTGGTAATAGTAAAACTCTCTTCTTTTTTTCCTGTACTCGAGTTCATCAAAATCAGAGTTATGACCCTCTCGTTTTTTAAAAGCTTTAAAGATATAAAAGGATAGTAGGCTGGTAATTATTAACATCAAAATAGCTGTCAAAGGGCTACCAATTCCAAACCCAATTATCATATGAACACCCCAATATATTTTACAAAAGAACTCAAAAAATGCAAATCTTTTAAGTAGCTTATAAAAAGATTTCTAAAATAATTGGGTTACCTAAGCATGCATTAAGGACGAACATTACAATTTCTATAAATCCATATTAACCATACAATATACAGCGGCTAAAATCTAGCATATTTTATATTTATTATATTTAAATGAGGATTGAATTTTAGTGGCAAAATAATATTTGAACTATATAATGATACAAAACCAGAAAATGGAAAGAGGGGTGTCCATGAGTAATTGCCTGCTGTTTAAAACGAGTAATTGCGATAATCCACTTCTTTATATAAATAATAGTGATATTTATTTATCAAATCACTACTTTGCCCCTAGCCCAAGTCCTAACTATTTTCCATTAAATTCAAATGGCCACTTGCCACCTGTATATGGCTCTAATCCATATGGTAGGGTAGAGATCATACTTATAGCTATCCTCATTCTTACCTGTCTTGACCTTATTTTTGTAAGGCCTTTGAAAATGACAGCTAATATTACTCAGAATTCCTCCTAGCCTGGGGTTGTCTAATTCTATCTAAAGGCTTAAAAATACTCGGCCTTAAATTAGCTATAGGAACCGGATATCTAATTAAAATAGTTTTTAGGGCATTAAAATCTAAGGGTATAAGTGGCCATAGGTAGGGAACGCCAAAAGACTTAGTACGTAGTAACAAGATAAACAATAATAAAATACCTATCGCTAATCCCCAGAAATTGAACAAACCCACACATAGAATTAGAAATATTCTGGCCAACCTATTTGCTTGAGCTAATTCATAACTTGGTGTGGCAAATGTGCCAGTTGCAGCTATAGCCAGATACATTATGACCTCAGGGGTAAATATACCTACCTCTATAGCAATCTCCCCAAGCATAAATACAGCAATTAATCCGAGAGCCGTAGCTAAAGGTGATGGCGTATGGATTGCGGCCATACGCAAAATATCCACTGCCACTTCACCAATAAGAGCTTGCCAAAGTAAGCCTATTTTAGCTGGCTCTTTAATCCCAATAAACTGAAAGGATTCTGGCAAAAGGTGAGGATTCAGGGCAGCTGCTAACCATAATGGGAATAAAAAAACAGATGCTAAAATTGCCATAAACCTGACCCATCGCAAATATGCTCCAACTACCGGTTCTTGACGGTATTCCTCCGCGTGCTGTACATGATGCCAAAGTGTACATGGAGCAATTATAACGCTTGGAGAATTATCGACTAAAATAATCACGTTGCCTTCTAATAAATGGATAGTAGCTACATCTGGTCTTTCGGTATATCTAACTCGAGGAAAGGGATTCCAGTATTTACTCCCCAGAATAAATTCTTCCACGCTTTTTTCAGCCATTGGAATACCATCTATACTAATATTTTTTATTTCTTTTTCGATATATTTTACCATATCGGGATTTGTGATATCTTCGATATAAGCAATACAAACATCAGTTTTCGAACGGCTTCCTGCTTTAACCAACTTCATTCGCAAACCTGGATCCCTCAACCTACGCCGAATTAGAATGGTATTAAATACCAAGGTTTCAGTAAAACCATCTCGCGAGCCTCTGGTAACTCTCTCAACATCAGGTTCTTGGGGCATCCTTGACGGATAGCTTCTGATATCAACAATAATAGCTTGGTTTTTGCCCTCAACTATTATTGCCATAGTCCCAGAAAGAATAAAATAAATTACTTCATCCATTGATTCAACATCTGAGACCTGAAGGTCAACTATTTTAAACTTGACTAACTTGTCTAAGGCATTAACTAACAGCTCAGATTTCTCAACTTCGCTAAAAGTCTCAAGAATAATATTTACAGCAGGTCTGGCTACCATCCCGTTAACAGAGTAAATAGCTAGTTTTTTACCGCCAACGGTCATCTCCCGAACAATTATATCAAAATTTTCCGGTACTCCTAATTTAGTATTTAAATAATCAACATTTTCTTGATAGCTCTTAGAAATAGCAATATTTGTTTCTGCTCTTTTTGCCATTATCCCTCAACCTTTCGGATTAAATACGAGAGCTACAAAATATCCAAAGAACAAAGCTGCTGCAATTCCCATAGCCGCCGCTTGAATTCCGCCCGTAAAAGCACCAATTATTCCTGAGCTCTCAGCAGCTTCCAATGCTCCTTTCGCCAAAGTGTATCCAAAACCGGACAAAGGTACAGTTGCTCCTGCACCACCAATATCTACGAGAGGTTTATAAAGGCCTAAAGAACCAAGAATTACTCCAACTGTTACATAAGCAACTAAAACATGACTTGGTGTAATATTGGCTTTGGTCAGGTCCATGACTAATTGACCGATTACACAAATCAAGCCACCAACTACAAATGCCGGAATAATATTGTTTAACAATTACTATACCCCCTCTAATTATATTCTAGAGATATTGCGTGCCCTATAGCAGGTAATGTTTCACCTTGGAGAGCTGTAGTCGGACTATGAAGGCAACCGCTTCCAATCAATAACACCTTTTTTAGTTCTCCTTTAAACATTCGGTCTAAAATATAACCACCTAAAACAACCGCCGAACACCCACAGCCACTTCCACCGGCATGAGTATCTTGTTCAGGATTATAAATTAAAACGCCACAATCACCTAAATTATTAATGTTAAGGTTGCTTTTTTTGAGAATATCACTTACTAGTTGAAGTCCAACTGAACCAAGATCTCCAGTTATAACTAAATCATAATAATCCTCGGGCCTATTTAAATCATTAAAATGATTAATAATTGTATCGGCTACTGCTGGGGCCATAGCCGCACCCATGTTATTGGCGTCCGTTTCTCCAAAATCGACTATCCGACCTATTGTAGTTGTAGTAACTTTGGGGCCATTCCCGGAAGCCGCTAAAACCAGACTCCCTGCTCCAGTTACTGTCCATTGAGCATATAAGGGTCTCTGGTTACCTTGTTCGGTTGGAAGTCTATATTGCCTTTCAGCCGTATTATGGTGGCTGGACGCACTACACAGCACTTTGGTAGCAAAACCACCGTCAATGAGCATTGCTCCAAAAGCTGTAGACAAAGCCATGGTTGAGCAAGCACCATACAATCCTATAAACGGAAGCCCAAGTTGTCTTGAAGCAAAATTCGACGATATTAATTGATTTAATAAATCACCGGCCAATGAATAATCTATAGACTCTAGCTGTGTATTTCCTTTACTGGCAGCTCCTCTCATTGCTGTTTCCAACATCTTCATTTCGGCTTTTTCCCATGAGTTTTCACCGTTATACGTATCTTGTAGGATTAAATCAAATGTTTCCTTCAATGGCCCGGCACCCTCCTTCGGTCCTACCACAGTATATCCCGCTAGAACCACCGGAGGACTTTTAAAGACAACGGTTTGATTGCCAATCTTTTTTTCAGCCAAATCTCTCCAGCTCCATTTCTTTTAACTTCTAACGGTTAAAAATTAAAATAGCGTAAAACAACATATATGATACCCACTATAATCGAGCTAGCTATTCCATAGAGTAAAATTGGACCAGCGATTGTAAAAAGCTTACCACCTACCCCGAATACATAACCTTCTCTTTTGTATTCAAGAGCTGGCGATACCATGGAATTAGCAAAACCTGTTACAGGAATAATTCCGCCGGCTCCTCCCCACCGAACAATTTCATCGTATAAGCCCAAGCCTGTTAAAAGTGCCCCAATTAGAATTAAGGTTGCAGTGGCTGCAGTCTGAGCCTGAATCAAAGCCA
>JAAYSI010000184.1 GCA_012524045.1 Peptococcaceae bacterium
ATTATCCAGCACCACCATTCCCAATGCCTTTACTTCGACTCCCTGAACTAATTCATTATAGGACAAAACAACTAAATGAGGTATCTGTCGCTCCGTCATTCGTTTAAGATATAAACGGGCAATAGGGGCACACAGGAGTACAGGATTATAACCGTTTAGTACAATTCTCTCCGTTTCGGTAGCTATTGTTCTTATTAGCCCCTGTACCATCGTCGGGTCAAGATTCACGTAGTTCCCGTATTCAGAGGGACGAATATTATCCAGAATCATTTGTTCGATTCGCGGTTCAATTGTTAAAACAGGCAGCTTCTTTTCAGCATCCAATAAGGGTTGGACTATTTGCCTAGCCAGGGCCTGCCGAACATGCTCCGTCAACCTGTCTATGTCTTTGGATAGGGGAGCATAATCCGCTAAAGTCTCGAGTATGGTCACCATATCCTTAATAGAAACTCTTTCCCGTAAAAGATTTGTCAACACTTTTTGAATCTGTCCCAGATTTAATAGATCCGGTATTAGCTCTTCGACCACACTTGGAGCTTCTTCCTTGACATGATCGATTAATTTCTTAACATCTTGGCGGCTCAGCAGGTCATAGGCGTAGGTCTTAATTATTTCAGTCAAATGAGTAGCCAGTACCGTAGGAGCATCCACCACCGTATATCCGGACAGCTCTGCCTGTTCCCGATTGGCGGAATTAATCCATTTAGCATCCAGCCCAAACGCAGGCTCTTTAGTCGGGGTGCCCGGTAGAGAATCATCATCTATTCCGCTGCTGATAGCCAGATAATGATCTGCCAATAATTCTCCAGAAGCTATCTCCGCATCTCTAATTTTTATTATATATTGGTTCGGTTGTAGATTCATATTGTCTCTAACTCGAATTACCGGCACAATAAAGCCTAGTTCCCCGGCTATTTGACGGCGAATAAGAACGATTCTGTCCAAAAAATCCCCACCTTGCCCTGAGTCGACTAAAGGAATCAACGCATAGCCAAGTTCCAGTTCCATGTGATCCACACCTAACATGTTCATCACATTTTCCGGTTTTTTCGTCTGTTCCACTTCAGCCTGTAAAGCGGCTGCTGATTCCTGTTCAGCTGTTGATGTCGAACTTTTATCCAAATAATAGCCGATTCCGGCACAGGTAAGAGCCAGGATAAACAGCGGGATTTTCGGCAAGCCCAATAAAGCAAGGGCTACAAGCACTACCGCTGTAAGATAAAGGGGTTTCGGCAGCTTAAACAGCTGCGTGGCCATGTCCTGACCGAGATTATTGTCGGTATCAGCTCTGGTAACAATAAGTCCGGTGGCGGTTGAGATTAGCAAAGCCGGGATTTGGGTTACCAGACCGTCGCCTATGGTCAGGATTGTATAAGTATGTAGAGCTTCCAATAGAGGCATGCCCATGGTCACCATACCAATTATAAAACCGCCGATAATATTAACCAATAATATAATTATAGCAGCAATGGCATCACCTTTGACAAATTTACTGGCTCCGTCCATTGCCCCGTAAAAATCCGCTTCTTGTTGGATTGCTTTTCTTCTTATTTTTGCTTCTTGATCGCTAATAATCCCGGCATTTAAGTCAGCATCTATGCTCATCTGCTTTCCGGGCATAGCATCCAAAGTAAAACGGGCGCTGACTTCCGAGACCCTCTCAGCCCCTTTGGTAATTACAATAAATTGAACAATTACCAAGATAGTAAAAACGATAAAACCAACGACCGGGTTACCTTGAATAACAAATTCCCCGAATTGCTGAATAACTTGACCGGCATAGGCTTCGAGTAAGATCAATTTGGTCGTAGCCAGATTCAGAGACAATCTTAACAAGGTCATGGCCAAAAGCAGCGACGGAAACACGGAAAAGTCCAAAGGATGCTGCGTAAAAACTGCCAGCATCAAGATCAATACAGAAAGAGTGATATTAACAGTGATTAAAAAGTCCAACCAACCTGGAGACAAAGGAATAACCATAATGACTACAATAGCCACAATGGCAAATGCTGCGAAAACGTCCATATTGCGTGTTAGTCTGTTAGTTTGAGCCGTAGCCAATCCTAGTTGCCTCCTTCAAAATATACCAATATGAAAGTATACCCAGTCTGCTGTTAAGCCGTATAGAAGTGCCTTCGTCTATTAAGTTTATAAACAAAGGCCAGTACTTCAGCTACCGCTTTATATAAATCCTCCGGTACGACCTCACCCAAATCTACTTGGGCATACAACGCCCGCGCCAAAGGTTTATTCTCCACAACTATAATATCATTTTCAGCAGCTAAGGCCTTAATCCTAAGCGCAAGCTCATCTTGGCCTTTGGCCACTACATAGGGGGCTTCAAATTTTAAAGGGTCGTATTTCAGGGCGACCGCATAATGTATCGGGTTAGTTATGACTACATCGGCCTTTTTCAAATCCTCCATCATCCTGCGGTTGGCAAGCAATCTCTGTTGTTTTTTAATTTGGGCTTTGATTTGCGGATCCCCTTCAGTTTGTTTGAATTCTTCTTTGATATCCTGGTGAGACATCCGCAAATTCTTTTCATAATCCCACCATTGATACAGGAAATCACCAAGGGCAATAAGTAGAAAGGCCACCGCAACTTTCCAAGCCAGTTCGAATAAAACATCACTTACCAAGATCAAGGACTGAACAACATTCACCCGCTGTAACAACGGAAAGAAATCTATATTATCGCGAACAACAGCATATAGAAAATAACCTATAACTACAACTTTCATTAGGGACTTGGCCAATTGAACCAGAGCCCGAATACCGAACATACGCTTAAGTCCCTGAATCGGACTTAGTCTGGAGATTTTAGGTTTGAGCGGCTCCACTGTAAAAAGTGGGCCGACCTGCAAAAAATTAACCAAAATCGCCATAATAAAAGCTACCAAAAAGATGGGAGCCAGAGCCCG
>JAAYSI010000185.1 GCA_012524045.1 Peptococcaceae bacterium
AACGTCTTCAGTTAAACCAACGATTTCAACTTCGTCACCGACTTTAACAGTACCACGTTCAACACGACCGGTAGCAACAGTACCACGTCCGGTAATGGTGAAGACGTCCTCAACAGGCATCAAGAAAGGTTTGTCCACGGCACGTTCTGGCTGAGGTACATATTCGTCAACAGCATCCATCAATTGCCAAATTTTACCGCACCATTCACATTCTCTTTGTCCGCAACCACATTCCAGAGCTTTAAGGCCGGAACCGGCAATTACAGGCACATCGTCGCCTGGGAAATCATATTCGCTTAAGAGTTCACGAACTTCCATTTCAACAAGTTCTAACAGTTCTGGGTCATCAACCATATCAACTTTGTTTAACCAAACAACTATATAAGGAACACCAACCTGACGAGCAAGCAAAATGTGTTCACGAGTCTGCGGCATAGGACCATCAGCAGCGGAAACTACGAGAATAGCACCGTCCATTTGGGCAGCACCGGTAATCATGTTTTTAACATAGTCAGCGTGGCCCGGGCAGTCAACGTGAGCATAGTGACGGTTCGGAGTTTCGTATTCCACGTGGGAAGTAGAAATAGTGATTCCACGTTCACGCTCTTCAGGTGCTTTGTCGATTTGTTCGAAAGCTGTAGCAACAGCACCGCCTGATTTAGACAATACTTGAGTAATAGCAGCAGTAGAGGTGGTTTTACCATGGTCAACGTGGCCAATGGTTCCAACGTTGGCATGAGGTTTTGTACGTTCGAATTTTTGTTTTGCCATTTTAATTTTCACTCCTTAAATAAATTTAAATTCTAAAATTTTAATAGTTATATTTTAAGTCCCTTGCCTTTTGGCAATTATGCCATCGGCAATATTTTTGGGCACTTCTTCATAGTGATCAAATTGCATAACGTAAACTCCGCGTCCTTGAGTCCGCGAACGCAAATCGGTAGCATAACCAAACATTTCAGCCAGCGGCACAAAGGCTCGTATAACCTGGGCACTGGAGCGGGCTTCCATTCCTTCAAGCCTACCCCTTCTGGAGTTTAGATCGCCAATGACATCACCCATGTATTCTTCAGGAACTGTCACTTCAACCTTGGCCACAGGTTCCAAGATAACTGGATTTGCTTTGGCCGCAGCTTCTTTGAATGCCATAGATCCGGCAATCTTGAAGGCCATTTCTGAGGAGTCCACATCGTGATAGGATCCGTCCACCACAGTGGCCTTAACATCTAAAACTGGGTAACCCGCCAGGATACCATTTTGCATAGCCTCTTCAATTCCTACCTGGATCGGAGGGATATATTCTTTAGGAATGACCCCGCCGACAATCTTGCTTTCGAATACGAAGCCCGTACCAGGCGGAAGCGGTTCAAACTCAACCCAACAGTGCCCATATTGTCCTCGCCCGCCGGACTGTCTTATAAATTTCCCTTCAGCCTTTACTGCTTTACGGATAGTTTCTTTATAAGCGACTTGCGGACGACCAACATTACAGCCTACTTTAAATTCACGCAGCAACCGGTCTACAATAACCTCCAGGTGGAGTTCACCCATTCCGGAAATAATGGTCTGCCCGGTTTCTTCATCAGTGTGCGTTTTGAAAGTTGGGTCTTCTTCAGCTAATTTGGCCAGTGCCCCTCCCAGTTTTTCCTGATCGGCTTTGGTCTTTGGTTCGATGGCAATATGGATTACTGGTTCCGGGAACTCCATAGACTCAAGAATTATACGTTTGTTTTCATCAGACAATGTGTCCCCGGTAGCTACTTCTTTTATTCCAACTGCAGCAGCAATATCTCCTGCACGTATTTCATTTAAGTCTTCCCTGTGATTGGCATGCATACGCAGTATACGGCCAATTCTCTCTTTTTTCCCTTTGGTCGTGTTGTAAATATAGGAACCTGCGCTCAATACACCCGAGTATACTCTAAAGAAGGTCAATTTTCCGACATAAGGATCAGCCATAATTTTAAAGGCTAAAGCCGAAAACGGTTCTTCATCACTTGAGTGTCTGAGGTCCTCTTCTCCGGTATCGGGGTTGATCCCGGTGATCGCAGGTACATCCAAAGGAGAAGGCATAAAATCTACTACCGCATCCAATAAGGGCTGTACTCCTTTGTTCTTAAAGGATGAGCCGCACAAAACCGGTATAAATTTTAGTTCGATTGTCCCTTGCCGTATTGCTTTTTTGATTTCTTGTTCGGAAATCTCCTCACCTTCAAGATACTTCATCATCAGTTCTTCGTCTACCTCAGCAACTGCTTCCAGAAGTTTCTCGCGGTATTTCTGAGCTTGGGAAAGCATATCTTCGGGTATTTCAGCCAGATTAGTGGTTGTACCCAAATCATCGGTATAAATAATAGCTTTCATTGTAACCAAGTCAACGATTCCCTTAAAATTCTCTTCCATACCAATCGGAAGCTGGATGGGAACGGGATTGGCACCCAAGCGGTCAGCAATCATGGAGACTCCACGGAAAAAATCTGCCCCTACTCTGTCCATTTTATTAATGTAGGCAATTCGAGGAACACCGTATTTATCTGCCTGACGCCATACAGTCTCTGATTGGGGTTCAACACCTCCAACCGAACAAAATACTGCAACAGCACCATCGAGAACACGCAGGGAGCGTTCGACTTCCACAGTAAAATCAACGTGCCCGGGTGTGTCGATAATATTAATAATATGATCTTTCCATTTACAGGTAGTAGCTGCAGAAGTAATGGTTATTCCGCGTTCTTGCTCCTGGGCCATCCAGTCCATGGTGGCAGCGCCATCATGGGTTTCTCCAATTTTATGCACACGTCCGGTATAAAACAAGATACGTTCTGTGGTTGTTGTCTTCCCGGCATCGATGTGAGCCATGATACCGATATTCCGAGTTTTCTCCAAAGGAACTTGCCTTACCACTTATTATCAGCCTTTCTATTTGTATAAAAATACTCACGTAAATCCTAGCATCCTAGCAGTCAAATATTGCGTTCTACCAGCGATAATGAGCAAAAGCTTTGTTAGCTTCAGCCATTTTATGGGTATCTTCTTTTTTCTTATAAGCGCCACCTGTACTATTGGCAGCGTCCATAATTTCACCGGCTAATCTTTCTTGCATGGTCTTTTCTCCACGTTTGCGGGCATAATCTACCAGCCAACGTAAAGCTAATGTTTGTCTGCGCTCGGATCGTACTTCAATAGGAACCTGGTAGTTAGCACCACCAACCCTACGTGCTTTTACTTCTAAAACCGGCATTACATTTTTCATAGCAGTTTCAAATACTTCTATCGGATCCTTACCGGTTTTTTCTTTTATAATGTTAAATGCCCCATAGCAGTTAGCTTCAGCCACACCTTTTTTACCATCGAGCATAATCTGATTGATAAATTTAGTTACAACTTTATTATTATAGATCGGATCCGGTAAAATCTCTCTTTTGGCGATATATCCTTTTCTTGGCAACCCTGTTCCCCCTTTCCTGAAAAATTACCTGAGAAACTAATGCATGTCATATGTCAATGAGATATAAAACAAATCTATTACTTCTTGGCTCTCTTAGTTCCGTATTTAGAACGAGCCTGATTTCTATTCTGGACACCTGAAGCATCCAGAGCTCCACGAACTATATGGTAACGAACACCCGGGAGATCCTTGACACGTCCTCCCCGAACCAACACTACGGAGTGTTCCTGGAGATTATGACCGATTCCGGGGATGTAAGAAGTCACCTCAATACCATTAGTTAAACGCACACGCGCAACTTTCCTTAAAGCGGAATTCGGTTTTTTAGGTGTAGTAGTGTAGACTCTGGTACACACGCCTCTTTTTTGAGGAGAGCCCCCAGATGGATAACTGCTACGCTTTAAGGCATTGTATCCCCATTGTAACGCAGGAGCATTGGATTTATAAACTACTTTTTCTCTTCCCTTGCGTATAAGTTGTTGAATCGTCGGCATTATTGCACCCCCTTCCTCTAAAAGTAAAAGCTATCAGCACATGGAATTATCCAGGCAGGGTCTGCCTGGAGTGAATTCCATACAGCATTCAAATATTTAAAACATCATCCGCCTAGAATCGCTACGGCCGCTGCCCCTACTTGGATTTTACAAGCCTTGCCTAATTCTTTCATAGTGGCCACTTCCTCAATCGGAATTCCTTTAGCAGCACACATCTCCCTAATCGGCTTCAGCAGTTTGGCCTCAGCATCCTGGGCAAGAAAAACCATTCTGACTTCTTTACTCTCCAAAGCCCGGGTAGTTTGTTTAATACCTATTACCACCTTTTGAGCCTTTTGCAAAGATTCATGAAGCATTTAGAAATGCTTTCCTCCTCTATTGGTAAATCAGACTATATTATTTTAGCAGCAGCCCTAGTCAGTGTCAAGCACTTCATATACTATTACTATGCTTCTACTAGGGGTTCCGCTACCGTTTCCTCTGTTTGCTCAATCCTTTCCTTAACTCTTAACTGGCGGTATTTAGCCATACCGGTACCTGCCGGAATTAGTTTTCCGATTATGACGTTCTCTTTCAAACCAATTAGTGGATCAACTTTACCCTTGATTGAAGCTTCGGTAAGCACCCTAGTAGTTTCTTGGAAGGAAGCTGCTGAGAGGAAGGAATCTGTAGCCAGGGAGGCTTTGGTAATTCCAAGTAGCACAGGGCGAGCTTCAGCTGGCTCCCCGCCGGCCTGTATTACTCTGGCATTTTCTTCTTCAAACTCGAAGACGTCGATAAGTCCTCCCGGTAATAGATCGGTGTCACCGGCATCATCTACTTTCACTTTCCTCAGCATTTGACGGACCATTACTTCAATGTGTTTGTCATTGATGTCCACACCTTGGAGGCGATAAACCCTTTGGACTTCTCCGAGCAAGTAGGTTTGAACTCCTCTGATTCCTTTGATCTTAAGGGTATCATGCGGATTTACGCTTCCCTCGGTCAGTTCGTCCCCTGCTTCGATAGTCTGCCCTTCGCTCACTTTCAGGCGGGAGCCGTAAGGTATGGTATAGGAACGGATCTCACCGTTGGCATCTGTTACATCAACTTCCCTACGACCTTTAATCTCTTTAATCGAAACCGTACCGGCTATTTCCGAAATAATGGCCTGACCCTTTGGCTTACGGGCTTCAAACAATTCCTCTACCCTCGGTAAACCTTGGGTGATATCGTCGCCGGCAACGCCACCGGTATGGAAGGTCCTCATGGTAAGCTGAGTTCCCGGTTCACCAATGGACTGGGCAGCGATAATGCCAACAGCTTCACCGATTTCAACCAAGCGACCTGTCGCTAAGTTTCGACCGTAACATTTCTTGCAAACGCCATAACGAGTTTTACAGTTTAAGACAGACCTGATTTCAACTTTATCATAAACTTCGGCGATGAGTTTAGCCTGTTCTTCGTTAATCTCTTTATCAG
The DNA here is from genome assembly GCA_012524045.1 of Peptococcaceae bacterium. GTDB lineage: Bacteria > Bacillota > Desulfitobacteriia > Desulfitobacteriales > Syntrophobotulaceae > JAAYSI01. Next base: position 5,404 of record JAAYSI010000185.1, read on the forward strand.
GAGAGGCCAAAAGCTCACCTGTCTCAGGATGTTTGATCTCCTCAAGCGGGAAGCGTCCGATTAAACGCTCCTCGAGTTTTTCAATCATCTCCGGACCTTCTTTGATATCAGAGACTACAATTCCGGTATCTGTACCACAGTCTTCTTCCCGGACAATTACATCCTGCGAAACATCCACCAGTCTGCGGGTCAGGTAGCCGGAGTCGGCTGTCCTGAGAGCTGTATCAGCCAGACCTTTACGAGCACCATGGGAGGAAATGAAGTACTCCAAAACGGTTAAGCCTTCCCGGAAGTTTGTTTTAATCGGAAGTTCGATGGTCCTACCTGACGGGTCGGCCATCAGGCCGCGCATTCCTGCCAACTGACGCAGCTGCTGGATATTACCCCGCGCTCCGGAGTTTGCCATCATATAGACTGGGTTGAATTTGTCTAATGATTCCATCAACGCCTTAGTAACCAAATCATTTGCTTTAGTCCAGATTTCTATGACCAAAGATTTACGCTCTTCATCGGTAATCAAACCACGTCTATATTGCTTTTCGGTCTGGGTAACTTGAGTATCCGCTTCAGCCAGGATAGTTTTTTTCGTTTCCGGAATTTGAATGTCACTAATACCTACAGTTATCCCAGCTTGGGTCGAAAATCTAAATCCAAGATTTTTAATACCGTCTAACAATTTGGCTGTTTTGTTGTAACCACAAAGTCTGTAAGCTTTGGCCACGATTTTATCGAGATCTTTCTTAGTTATCAACTGGTTAACAAAGCCTACTTCCTCCGGAATTACACTGTTAAATAGCAACCTGCCCGCCGTGGTTTCAATCAATTTTCCATCTTGGCGAACTTTTATCAATGCTTGCAGGTGAATGACTTTAGCGTCATAGGCCAATAAGGCCTCATTGGCATCCTTAAAGATTTTGCCTTCACCTTTAGCGCCGGATCTTTCCATTGTCAGATAATAGCACCCCAAAACCATGTCCTTGGTCGGAGAAGCTACCGGTCTTCCGTCTTTCGGATTTAAAATATTATGTGAAGAAAGCATCAACAACCGGGCTTCGGCCTGAGCCTCTGCGGATAGCGGCACGTGTACTGCCATCTGGTCACCGTCGAAGTCTGCATTATAGGCAGTACAGACCAAAGGATGAATTTGTAAAGCTTTACCCTCGACTAGTACCGGCTCAAAAGCTTGAATACCAAGCCTGTGCAGAGTAGGAGCCCTGTTTAACAACACCGGATGCTCCTTAATCACACTTTCCAGTACGTCCCATACTTCGGGCCGTACCCTTTCAACCATCCTCTTAGCACTTTTAATATTATGAGCAAAACCTTCGTGTACCAGGTTTTTCATCACAAAGGGCTTAAATAATTCTAAGGCCATTTCCTTAGGCAGGCCACATTGCGAAAGCTTTAGAGTAGGACCTACCACAATGACCGAACGGCCTGAGTAGTCTACACGTTTCCCTAACAGGTTTTGACGGAAGCGGCCTTGTTTTCCTTTAAGCATATCGCTCAAGGACTTCAACGGCCTATTACCAGGGCCGGTAACCGGTCTACCGCGCCGCCCGTTATCGATTAAAGCATCCACAGCTTCCTGTAGCATTCTCTTTTCATTGCGGACGATAATGTCCGGAGCACCCAAATCAAGCAGCTTTTTCAAACGATTGTTCCTATTGATCACGCGGCGATAAAGGTCGTTTAAGTCTGAAGTGGCAAATCTACCGCCGTCAAGCTGAACCATCGGGCGCAGTTCAGGCGGAATAACCGGAATCACATTAAGAATCATCCATTCAGGCTTATTTCCAGATTTTTTGAAGGCTTCGACCACTTCCAACCTTCTTATCGCTCTAACTTTCCGTTGACCGGACACTTCTTTCAACTCAACACGAAGCTCCTGATTCAGTTGTTCTAAATCTATTTCTGCCAACAATTTCTTAATAGCTTCCGCACCCATTTCAGCCTTAAACAGATTGCCGTACTTTTCTCTGGCTTCGCGATATTCAGTCTCCGTAAGCAATTGTTTTTTCAGTAGAGAAGTCTCGCCTGGGTCCGTAACTATATAAGATACAAAGTAGAGAACCTTTTCTAATGAGCGTGGCGACATGTCAAGTAAAAGTCCCATCCTACTGGGAATACCTTTAAAGTACCAAATATGCGAAACAGGAGCAGCCAATTCAATATGTCCCATTCTTTCTCTGCGAACTTTCGAACGGGTTACTTCCACACCGCAGCGATCACATACAATACCTTTATAGCGGACTCTTTTGTATTTTCCGCAATGGCACTCCCAGTCCCGGGTAGGGCCAAAAATCTTTTCACAGAAAAGACCATCCCTTTCCGGTTTTAACGTACGGTAGTTAATGGTTTCAGGTTTTTTGACCTCCCCATAAGACCATTTTTTGATCATCTCCGGAGAAGCTAAACCGATACGCATTCTATCAAAATTATTAACATCCAGCACGGTATTCTCTCCTTTCGCCCGTCAATTGTTCCCGTTCTCCTGCTGTTTACTCATAGTCATCATAATCGGCATAATCATCATATTTGTTTTCGAAATCAACCCCATCTTCTTCTACTACCAAATCTTTTTCTACCACCAAATCATCTTCTGAATCAGCAGCGGGTTCCTCATAAATATCCAATCCATCATCAATAGCTTCCTCGTCCTCGCCGTCATTATTCTCCTGATCCGCTTCGGTCTCAGAAGCTCCGGCGTTTACAACCGCATACTGTTCATCCATTCCGAGCTCATGGGCTGTTTCGTTTACATCATCATCGTCATCGAGGTCCTTGATTTCTATTTCAGCATCTTCCTCCGAAAGCACCGAAACATCTAAAGCCAGACTTTGCAATTCCTTAATAAGAACTTTGAAGGACTCGGGAACTCCGGGCTCGGGTATATTTTCACCTTTCACTATTGCTTCATAAGTCTTAACCCTGCCCACAACGTCGTCGGATTTAACCGTTAGAATTTCCTGCAAGGTATAAGAGGCGCCATAAGCTTCCAAAGCCCACACTTCCATCTCACCAAATCGTTGACCACCAAACTGAGCTTTTCCTCCAAGGGGTTGCTGGGTAACCAACGAATAGGGTCCGGTTGAGCGCGCATGAATTTTATCGTCCACTAAGTGGTGAAGTTTCAACATATACATATAGCCGACCATTATTCTATTGTCGAAAGGCTCCCCGGTACGACCGTCATAGAGTATGGTCTTGCCGTCCTCAGGTAAGCCGGCTTTGTTAAAGCATTCGAATATATCTTCTTCTGTAGCTCCGTCAAAAACCGGAGTAGCTATATACAGGTCAAGAGCCTTAGCTGCCCAACCAAGATGAGTTTCCAGCACTTGCCCTATGTTCATCCGGGAAGGCACACCCAAGGGGTTAAGGACAATCTCAATCGGTGTTCCATCCGGCATAAAGGGCATATCCTCTTGTCGCATAATTCTGGAGATAACACCTTTGTTACCATGTCTGCCGGCCATTTTATCTCCGACAGAAATCTTGCGTTTTTGGGCTATATAGACCCGAACTAATTGGTTAACGCCAGGTGCCAATTCATCTCCGTTTTCTCTTTTGAAAACTTTAACGTCAACAACCTTTCCGGCTTCACCGTGAGGCACCCTAAGGGAGGTGTCTCTGACTTCCCTGGCTTTTTCCCCAAAGATCGCTCTGAGTAACCTCTCCTCAGCCGTAAGCTCAGTTTCACCTTTAGGCGTCACTTTACCGACCAAAATATCCCCAGGTCGAACTTCGGCACCGATCCGAATGATACCACGCTCATCCAAATCTTTCAAAACATCTTCCCCAACGTTCGGAATATCCCTGGTGATTTCCTCAGGTCCGAGTTTAGTATCACGAGCATCGGCTTCATATTCTTCTATATGAATAGAAGTAAAATAATCTTCTTTAACTAATTTCTCACTGATAAGGATGGCATCCTCGTAGTTATAACCTTCCCAGGGCATAAAAGCTACTAGAACATTGCGTCCAAGTGCTAATTCGCCGTGATCAGTGGACGGACCGTCCGCAATCACTTCCCCGGCTTCCACTCTCTGTCCTTTTAAAACGATTGGACGCTGATTAATGCAGGTTCCCTGGTTACTACGCATAAACTTCAGCAATTTATAATTGCTTGTAGTACCATCGTCATTACTTACAATTATTTCCGTAGAAGTAACTCGAGTTACTGTGCCTGTTTTTTGAGCCAGAACACAGACACCGGAGTCAACAGCTGATTTATACTCCATACCAGTTCCGATTAAGGGAGCATCAGTTTTTAATAGCGGAACAGCTTGACGCTGCATGTTAGCTCCCATCAAAGCACGGTTGGCATCATCATGCTCTAAAAAGGGAATCAGTGCAGTCGCTATCGAAACCATTTGCTTCGGTGAAACGTCCATATAGTGGACACTTGTAGGCGAAACTAAGATAAAATTCTCACCGTGTCTGGCTTCAATTTTACTGCTCAAAAAATTACCGTCATCATCGATCGGAGAGTTAGCTTGGGCAATAACATATTTTTCTTCTTCATCGGCAGTCAAGTAATGGATTTCATCCGTTACCCGGCCGTCTTCCACTTTGCGATAAGGTGCCTCAATAAAGCCGTATTCATTGATGCGGCCATAAGTGCTAAGGGAACCAATCAAGCCGATATTCGGACCTTCAGGCGTTTCAATCGGGCACATTCTGCCATAGTGGGAATGATGAACGTCACGAACCTCAAAGCCTGCTCTTTCCCTGCTCAAACCTCCGGGGCCTAAAGCACTTAAACGTCTTTTATGAGTTAATTCAGCCAACGGGTTGGTTTGATCCATAAATTGAGAAAGTTGGCTGCTGCCGAAAAATTCCTTAATGGAAGCAACAACAGGTCGAATATTGATTAAAACCTGGGGAGTAATCCCCTCAATATCTTGGATAGTCATTCTTTCGCGAACCACTCTCTCCATCCGGGAAAGACCAATCCGGAATTGGTTCTGCAAAAGTTCACCAACAGAGCGTAGCCGTCTGTTCCCCAAATGGTCGATATCATCCGGCTCACCCTGCCCATCGATTATGTCTAATAATCTGGCAATTGAAGCAATAATGTCTTCAACAGTCAAATGCCTGATATTATCAGCTATATCTAAACCAAGTTTTTTATTGAGTTTATAACGTCCTACCTTAGCTAGGTCATAACGTCTAGGATCAAAAAACAAAGACTCCAGTAAAGAACGGGCGCTCTCTACCGTAGGAGGCTCTCCCGGGCGGAGGCGTTTGTAAATCTCAACTAGAGCCTCTTCAGCAGAATCAGTATTATCCCTTTCAAGGGTTATCCTAATATTTTCATTATCCTTAAAGGCTTCCATAATACGACCGTTTGTCGAATAACCAAGGGCTCTGACCAATACGGTAGCCGGCAGTTTTCGGGTCCTGTCAACCCGCACAAAAATATTGTCATTCACATCGGTTTCGAATTCCAGCCAAGCCCCCCTGTTCGGGATAATAGTAGCTCCGTAAAGGCTTTTACCGCTTGGATCTATTGTCCGAGAATAATATACTCCCGGAGATCGAACTAATTGGCTGACTATGACGCGCTCGGCACCATTAATGATGAAAGTGCCTTTCTCCGTCATCAGAGGAAAGTCGCCCATGAAGACCTCTTGTTCCTTCACTTCGCCGGTCTCCTTATTAATCAAACGAACCTTAACCCTAAGGGGAGCAGCATAGGTCACATCCCGCTCTTTACATTCCTCTACATCGTACTTCGGTTCGCCTAGGCTATAATCAATAAATTCCAGTACCAAATTTCCGGTAAAGTCTTGGATCGGGGAAATATCCCTGAACATTTCCCGTAAACCCTCATTTAGAAACCATTGGTAAGAATTTTGTTGGATCTCGATTAGGTTGGGCATATCCAGTACTTCGCGTAATCTCGCAAAACTCCAACGTTCTCTGGATCCAACCTTAATAGGATAGGCCATGACCCTTCACCCTCTCAGTGTAATTTCCATCAACAGAATGCATAAATGAATAAAATAGGCCAAATAGTTTTTCGAGCAAATTGCTAACAAAGCTATTTATATAAACAAGTATAAATTAAGGCGAATTAAATACTTGCAGCAAATATATCAAAGCATGTTTTTACAAAACTCAAAAAAAGTAAATAAACAACCAAAAGCAAGGCTTTTTGGAAAAAACCTCGCTCTATGTATATGGAGCTATTTTAGAATGAGATGAAATACATCAACACTTATCTCCCAGCCTATTTTCTTGTAATTTAGCTAGAATACGTGACATTTACTAATCTTAACAAGTAAATTTTTACTTGTCAAGTAAAAATTTTTTCGCCGGGTTTTGGCCCAAGCCACTTCTAGCATATTGCTAAAATAATATGTTGATAGCGGGTGATTTTATGTAAAGTTCTGTAATTAGAGGCAAGCAGCAACAATTAATATGTATGATAATAGGTATTATATGTAGAAAAACGGAAAAGTCAGGTCCCTTACAGTTTAGAAAATGCCGGAACAAAATAGTTTCGGCATTTTCTCTACCGTTAAACAGCAAGGTTTAACAAGTATAAACTGCAAGTAATTATACGATATTTTATATTGTAGCCTAATTACTTAACTTCTACGCTGGCACCGGCTTCGGTAAGCTTAGCTTTAACAGCTTCGGCTTCTTCTTTACTAACTTTTTCTTTGACCGGTTTGGGAGCGTTGTCAACGAGTTCCTTAGCTTCTTTAAGGCCAAGTCCGGTAATTTCACGAACAACTTTAATAACGTTGATTTTAGCAGAACGGGCACCGGTTAAGATAACATCAAACTCAGTTTGTTCGTCAGCAGCTTCACCGCCGGCAGCAGCGGCACCTGCAGCAGGAGCAGCCACTACAGCAGCAGGAGCAGCAGCGCTCACACCAAATTCTTCTTCAAAAGCTTTTACGAGCTCGGAAAGCTCAAGTACGGTTAGGCCTTTTACGGCTTCAATGATTTCGTTAATTTTAGACATTACAGAGAGTCCTCCTTAATAATTTTAAATTTAAATAATTAAATAATATGGGATATTTAATATAGGAAATTTGCATATTTCGATAAAAGTACAGGCTTATATTTAGGCCTGGGCTTCTTTGAGCTTGCGTACCTCCTCCAAAGCATAGCCCATTTTGCGGATCGGTCCTTGTAAGACATTGACCATTCCCTGAAGCGGAGCTTGGATACCGGCAAGTACTTGAGCAAGCAAAACTTCTCTGGACGGTAGGGAAGCGAGATCCTTAATCTTATCAGAATTAATCACTTTTCCTTCTAATACGCCGGCCTTGATAGCGAAGTTTTTATTTTTTCTACTAAACTCAGAAAGGATTTTCGCCGGGGCTACAGGGTCAGCGGAAAAGGCTACAGCAGTAGGCCCTTTCAAAAACTCATCTAACCCCTCGATCCCGAGTTCGTCGGCAGCACGACGGACCATGGTGTTTTTTAACACCCGATACTCAACGCCTGCTTCACGCAGTTGGGCCCTTAAATCGGTGACCTGGGTTACGGTTAATCCTCGGTAGTCAGCAAGAACAACACCGGTGGAGTTTTGAAACTTAGTTTTGATATCCTCAACCACTTTTTGTTTTTCTTCAAATCTAGACATTCCACGCACCTCCTTCCAACCGGTATTTTAAAATAAATCATGCCTCCGCTGTACACGGAGGCATGGTTATTTCAAGTCCAAATTTAATAGTCTAAACCAGACAAGAACATTTTCCACCTCGGCAGGAAATTAAGCTTAAAGCACCTGCTGTCTACAGCGTCCAAAAAATATTCAATTAACTTTTATTTCAACCCGAAGCTTCTTTAGAGAACCTTCAAAGGATTGATTTTCACGCCCGGTCCCATGGTAGATGATACAGTAATACTGCGGACATATTGTCCTTTAGCTGCAGCCGGCTTAGCCTTGATAACGGTATCAGCAATAGTCCGGTAGTTTTCATACAGCTTCTGTGCCTCGAAGGATGCTTTACCGATCGGCACGTGGATTATACCGGCTTTATCGGCACGGTACTCAACTTTACCGGCCTTAATCTCTTTTACAGCCCTTTCAATTTCAAAAGTGACTGTTCCGGTTTTGGGGTTTGGCATAAGTCCTTTCGGCCCTAACAGCCTACCCAATTTTCCGACAATACTCATCATATCGGGAGTGGCCACTGCCACATCGAAACCAAACCATCCTTTTTGGATTTTCTCTACCATGTCTTCAGCCCCAACAAAATCAGCACCTGCGGCTTCTGCCTCTTTGGCTTTTTCCCCTTTGGCAAAAACCAGCACACTCCTCGTTTTGCCCGTTCCATGTGGAAGAACAACGGCACCACGAATTTGCTGATCGGCATGTCGGGTATCGATTCCCAATCTAAAAGCCACTTCTATAGTTTCGTCAAATTTTGCTTTGGAATTAGCCTTGACCAAGTCCAAAGCTTCTTCTGGCTCATAAAGCGTTTGCGAATCATACGCTTTTAAAGCTTCTAAATATCTTTTGCCTCTTTTAGGCATCCTTCTTTACCTCCTTGTGGTAGTCGGGTTTAAACCCTCCCACTAGATTCAAATACAATAATTAGGGTGCAACTTCAATTCCCATACTGCGGGCAGTACCTTCAACTATCCGCATAGCAGCTTCTATGCTGGCTGCATTTAGGTCTTTCATTTTCATCTCGGCTA
>JAAYSI010000322.1 GCA_012524045.1 Peptococcaceae bacterium
ATTTCATCCACCACCAAAGAATATTTTTTCTCATAAACGGTATCCTCAAAAATAATCTCATCACCTACATTAACCTTTAGCTTTTTTGCAAAGGAATCGGATACTACAATGTGGTTTTCTTCTCTAGGTATCTTAAAGTCAATAAAAATATCACTGTCTTCTTGTACACCGTAAAAAGTTACTTTCACATTATCCTTAGTCAGGTAGTACTCCGTCTCTAAGGAATAAATTAATACCTTTTCTCCCCCTTTCGCTTCTACAGGAACTTTTAATATATACTGATACTCATACGGAATGGTGTCGTCAATGGTATCCACATAATAATCCATGAGGGGCTTTAAGCCTATTCCAAACATCAATAAAAAGCTGGATAAAAAAATACCAAAAAACAGTACCAGATAGCTTCCTTTATTTTGAAGAATTACACGAATCCTAAAGCGGTTTATAAATTTGAAGTTCGGAAGCTTTGTTGCCTTTTTTTGCTTTCTCTTCTTAAGGTCCTTTCTAAGAAAACGAAGAGGTGACAGGGACATTTTATTTACAAGGAGCAAAAGATTTATCACAATCATAATAACTATAGGAATTATTGTGGTTTTTATAAATGCTACCTGATTAAATTTGACGGTCAAAGGCGGCAGGCAGTATGATTTATAGTAAATCCGCTTAAACGGTTCAATCATCACCGTATACCCCAAAGCATTTCCCGCTACAGAGGCAAGAAATGTAACAATGACAGGCAGAGCTATGTAGTGAAGAACCAGTTCGGCTTTTTTATATCCCATCGAACGAAGGGTGCCGATGATTGAAGCTTCTTCCTCAATGGTATGTGCAGAAAGTACTGCAAATACAAAGGCAATAATTACCACCAGAATATAGATTAATACTTCCATTATAGGTCCGTCTTTTCCCATATCATTAGGAAGGAAACTGATACTTTGATTATCTTTTGCAATTAAGAAATCCTGGACATTCACACCGTTACCCACAAGAATCTTACGGATTCTGTTGGCGGCTTCCACCTTCTCTTTATCAGAGAGATTCCGATCATTGTGGCGGTAACTGTAGCGGTATGTAACGGTACTTTCCTCAAACCCTGCAAAGCCTTCATTTGATACCACACACACACCAAACCCGGTGGTATTCATAACCAGGTCCTGGTTACTCAAAAACAGGGAACTATAATCAGGCAAAGAAATTGTCCCTGAAACGGTAAATTTAATTTTGTTCAGTTCAAGAGAATCCCCCACCTTAATATTATGGTTTTCGGCAAATAACCGGTCCACTGCAATCTCATTTTTATCGGCCGGAAGTGAACCTTCAAAAAGAGCCGGGATATTCATTTCACTTCTTTCATTAAAAATATATACCTTTGTCCCTCCGTTGAATTCCTCCGCCGTGCTGTAAAAATTATCGCAAAGGACAATGTCTTCTTCCTCCAGCTTGCTTTTTATTTTATCTTCTAACGGAAACGCTGCTTCAAAATATCCGTCTTCTACCTTATTTTCAATCAGGTATTCATCCAATGAATACTTAGCACTCTCCATCACACACAAAAATCCGGATTCTAAAATGATGGTAGTGACCAAAAGCAAAAACGTACATATATATCTTCCCACATTTTTTTTGAGTTCGCGTAAATAACGTTTGCTTAACGGATTTCTCATGCCGGTCACCTCCTACCACTCTAACAGGCCGGCAGGTATGGGATTTTCATTTACATAGTCTGAGACAATGACACCATCCCGCATTCTTAGTACATGGTTGGCTATATTTTTAATTGCATCATTATGGGTCACAATGATAATTGTATTGCTGTATTTTTTATTTATTTCCTCTATAAGGCTTAAAATTTCTTTTGATGTCTGGTAGTCAAGAGCTCCCGTTGGTTCATCACACAAAAGAACGGACGGGTTCTTAACCAGGGCTCTTCCAATGGCACAACGCTGCTGCTGTCCGCCGGACAATTGAGAAGGCAGTTTATCCTTATGTTCATATAGACCAAGGGTTTTCAATAATTCATCTATTTCCAAAGGATTCTTGCTAAGGTATGCACATACCTCAATATTTTCCTTCAGGGTAAGGTTGGGAACCAGATTATAAAACTGGAATACAAACCCTAAATGGTTTCTCCTGTATTGGGTAAGTTCCTTTTCATTCATGTATTTTGTGCAGCTTTCCCCTATATCTACACATCCGGAATCTGCCGTTTCAATTCCTCCAATGATGTTTAGAAGCGTGGATTTTCCTGAACCTGACGGTCCAAGCAATACACATATTTCTCCGTCCTTAATCTCGCAGTTTACCCCCCTTAACACTTCAACTTTAGAATCTCCTTCGCCGTAAAATTTGTGAACATCATTTACTTTAATTCTCATTCACTATCCCCCTTTGTCATGTTAAAAAGCATAAAAAAAAACGGATACGTCGCTGTATCCGTTAACTTCCTATATTTACGAAACCCGGGTACAGCCACGCTATACTCGAGTCTCGTCATTTAATGCAAAACCAGGTTCGTGATTTTCACAAACCAGTATGTTGGCTTGCAACGCTTTCGCGCTGACTACTCCCTCAAAGGTAAATATATTTTATCATATAAAGTAAGTCGAGTCAATCCTTTTAATTCCATAATTTGCATTGTCCGAATAATATAAAACCCCGTCCTCCCAAAAGTAGATTTTGCAAACCTGTTTATTGCTTTTGGAAACGGAACTTTACTTGAAATTATTGGAAATTTCTATTTCAATATCTCTATAATTCCAACCTTACTCTCTTCTTCAGACCCATCCATTGGATTCATTGGAGAATGAATATTGTACATATAACCAAAACTGCCGTATCTACCTTTAATACCGTTTTTAACTTTATCCTCATCGATGGCAAAATGCTTTACTTTCCCGCAGAGTATAATCCATTTACTTCCTTCAAAAAGTGATTTTTCCCATTCAAGGCTGCATTCTAAATTTAAAAAGCACTCTTTAATTCTCGGTGCACTTACTACTTTTGCAGCCTCTAGTGTAAAACCGGATTTTTTTATTTCGTCATCAGAGTAATCATTATTCTTTATAGTTGAGTAACACTTTTCAAGGTTTGTTACATCTGGAAAGTTCACACAAAAGTCTTTGCGCTCTTTTATGTTTTTGTAAGTATGCTGATGACTTAACATTGATAAAATGCAATAGTAATTTTCACCTTCACCTGTAAACGTTGACCAAGCATGAAAGCAAGCATTAGGTTTATCGTTATCTTTATATGTTGTTACTAAAAATAACGGCTGAGGAATAGCACTTACATATTCCATCCAAGAAAATATATCATACTGACCCTCCCATTTCTGTGTAAGAGCCTTTGGTTTTTCAATACCTAATTCCAGTTTCATAAGTTATCCCTCTTTTAACAAAACGGTTATACTTTTAATCGCAGTCAGTGACAATAACTATATGTCCTCAAGGCTTATTTATTCATAAATACAAGCCGAATATCTGCTTGAGAATCTCTTGTCCACCATTGCAAAACTTCAACTGCCACCTTGTTTTTGGTAACAAAAATATTTCCGATACCACCATCTATGGCCGAATTATCAATTGTAAACTCTCTAATAAACTTGTTATCGGTTCCGTCTAATTTCACGCTGTACAGCTTTAACTTTTGTGAATAATATATTCTATCTTCATATATGTTAAATTCAGGTACTTCATCTAAACCTTCAAGAATAACTTTTTTAGTCATAGTTCTTAGATCATAACCTATAATATTATAGACAAACCTTGGTGACTCGTATGCATAATAAACCACTCCGTTATGTGTAAGAGGCGTATCAATAGCAAAAAGCTTTGGCAATAACGGATTTCTTTCCTTGCTGCCGTTTAAATCTGTCCAAATATAAGGTTTTTGATTATATGTACTTGCAAAATACAAATTATTGCCTTCCACACAAAAAGCCCATAGTGATTGTTCATTGTTTATCATCGTTTCATTGCTGCCATCTAAATCAATTCTCTTTAATGTGCGGGTATAGTTATCATTATTCCAATCATCAAAATATATCCAATCGTCTACTACCAACATATATCTAGCTTCTTCATTTACTTTATTTGTTACTTTTGTAAGGTTAGTGCCATCTTTTTTTATTTTATAGATAGCATATGAATGATGGATTTTTTTGTCTCCAAAGTCTTTTAAGAAGTAAATCCAATCACCAACTAAATTCAAGTCATATATAATTTCGCTTGTTAATAATAACTTTTTATTACCTCCATTTACATCCATTCTATATAACTTATCTTGCCTCTTAAGCCTATTTCGCTCTACATAAAATATGGTTCCGTCATTGTCCTCAGCTACTATTCCCCATTGTCTTATGTTTCCGGCCGTATTTCCTAACTTTTGGTTTAAATCACGTATTAATCTGTCCATCAACTCTTTATCTTCAACTTCAGATAAATTGCAATTTTTATCTGAAACCGATACTAATCCATTATAATAAAGTATGTCTTTTTTTAAGAGTTCTTCAACGAAGAACCTCAAAGGCAAGTAAGTTCTGTTATTAATTAATTGCGGAGGAACATCTATTTCTCTTTCAGTGTTGTTTAAAATAACTTTATTATTGCCTATATACATTGTTAATTCGCTGTTATTAATACTTATATCTATTCTTTTGTTGCTTCCGTCCCATTTTATATTTCCACCAAAATTCTCAACAAAGAATCTTACCGGCAACAACGTTCTTCCATCAATAACAATTGGTGTAACTGACGAATTTGAAATATCTATTCTGTCAAAAAATCCATCAACATAACATTTGTCACTTCCAATAAATACAATTATTTTATCTTTTAATTTGTTATCAATATAAATGCCTTCATAAATGTCTTCATCCTCTAACGAAAAAGCTTTTAAATTTGTACTGAAAAGTAGAATTAAAACCAATACATAAACAATACCTTTTCTCATTCAATCGCTCCTTTACATAAATATAGTTTTAATTACTTATAATTCAAAATTAACAATCATAATTTTAGCATAATAACATTTTTTTTGCAACATACTAAGTGTTTAAATAATATAATTGCTCCAATAAAATTGGTACTAACCAAATTCCCCATGCCACAATAAACCACATAGCAAATGTCTTGAAACTTTCATTAAAAGCTTTGATAATATGTTTTCTCTTTTCAATTGCTTTTATTGCTTTATCATTGAGAATGTTTAAAATGTCCATACATCTATCCCATCCTTTCTATGGCAAACCCTACAAATTCTCATTTCTCTGAATTTTACGTACCATCACTGCTTTCATAAATTAAAATACAGGTACATACTTTCCTTTTAATTTGTTTTTCGCCATCTGTGTTACTTCTTTTATAAATTCAGATTTTGCTTTTGTATATCCATCACGATTAAATTCGTATATCTTTTTTAGCTCTAGCTTGAGCTCACCGTACCTTTTTGCCAAATCAGGATTACTGATCAAATAATCTCTAAAATATAATTCATCCCAATCTCCGGGATATCTGACATGGACATGATAAGCCTGTCCTTTAAATCCTTCCGGAGTATATCCCTTTAGAAACATTATATGGGGAGGAGGGTTATCAACCTGGGGACTATAGATATATCCAATCTCCTCCATCTTTCTTATTATGTAGTCATTCTCAACATATTCAAATACTTCAAGCAAGATATCAATAGTAGGCTTTGCAAGCATTCCGGAAATTGACGTACTACCAAAATGGTTTATTCTGAATATCTTTTCAGCCCCAATTGCTTTTTCAATATGTAATTTTTCCTCGCTATAAAGCCTGGGCCAATCTTTATTGTATTCAGTAATTATTATAGGAAATAACCTCCATAGCTCCTCATTGCTCATTTCAGAAAGTTTTTTCATTTTACTTGTCCACCTTTATTCTTCTTTCAGAATTCTTTCTTCAAATCTTCCTGCTCACCGGTTATTAGTGATAAATCTAAAAAGTCCTTTTTATTCTCTAATATGTATACTTCCATATTTTACCTCCCGTAAGGCAAATACACTATTTAAGTGTTTTCTACATGCTCTTCAAAAATCAATTGGAGGACTTCGGGTGGAGATTTAACTCCACTTGAAGACTAAATATGATTTAGTACCCTACGGAATCAATAAATCAGCTCTTTTTTGAGACTAGGTTCCAATTCCAAAACATAACCTACAAAACCTGAAAAATGGTCGTTGGTATTCCACTGAGATGCTATTTCCTCTGCATACCCCTGATTTAATACAGGATAAAAAATCGGTTGCTGTGGTAACCGTGGCGGAAAACCTCTAAATCCCAATTCTATTATCTTCTTTAACTCTTTTAATCCTACCGGCCTATATAGCTTCATAGTATCACCTTCTTTATAATTTTAAAAATTTTCTAAGCCTTCTTTCTACCAAGTCTACTTACGGTAATTCTTATTGACCCCTATTCCTTCGCTTTTTTTATTATATCCATCCGTTATTAATCCAATGCTGATTATCGGCAGAAGGAGTTTCTTCTTTCTTCAAGAGTACCTTGTGAATCATTCTACATATATTAAACAGAACTCTTACCTTAAGTCCCATGTGTCCGTGTTTGAACAGAACGTATTTTTTGGCAAGATTAGTAACCTTTCGCTTAATTTTATTTTTCCGCTTATCGGATAATTCTTTCCAATTTACGCCCTCCATCAGCCCAAATCCAAGACGCCTTACATCGGAAATTCCCAACCATTGAAGACTGGTTGCAATATCCTTCTGCGCTTCCCTGTTTGAAGCACCGATGCTGTTTGTAAGAATAACGGCACGCTTTGTAAACATTGCTTTATCGGGACGATGAACCATCCAGTGGCAGCAAAAGTGATCAAGCAACGCTTTCATTTGACCCGGGGTGCGCAAAGCATATACCGGAGCGGCAAAAACAAGCAGGTCGGCCTTAAGCATTGCATTCCAAACAGGCATTGTATATTCTGCATGGGGGCATAGTTTTTCATCTTTGAAAAAACATGTCTTGCACCCGGTGCAAAAATGTGGCATATCCTTCGGAAAATAATACTCGACTATTTCATTTCCATCCCTCAGCACAGATAAAAATGTTTCCTTAATTTGGTATGTGCAGCCTTTTATTTCTGTGCCGTTAATCACAACAATATTCATTAAACTTCTCCTTAACAATAATAAATTGAAATGAGCTACACTAATTTGCAACAATTTTTTCCAAGCTTACTAATGTTAATTTTTCTGATATTTTTTCTTCTTTAAAAATCCTGTATCCAAGCTTATTATATAAATATATGTTCTTTACACTCTTTTTCCCTGTAAACAG
>JAAYSI010000186.1 GCA_012524045.1 Peptococcaceae bacterium
AGACCGGGAACCGACTTAGCTATGTTACTAGCAATCGCTTATGTTTTGTTTGATGAGGACCTTTACGATCATGAATATGTAGAAAAATGGGTAGAGCCAAAAGGATTCGAAAAATTTAGGGCTTATGTTATGGGACAAGAGGATGGACAGCCCAAAACACCGCAATGGGCTGAAGAAATAACCACAGTGCCGGCAGAAACCATTCATGCCTTTGCTAGGTTATATGCCAAGAGTAAACCCGTTCATTTGCAGTTTTACTATGCGCCTGCTAAAAGACACTTGGGAGAGTATTCAGCGACAGCAGCTATGCTCTTACAGGCTATGACAGGGAATTTAAGTATTCCTGGTGGCTGTATTGTGCAGGAGCATTTACCGGATGAAATTGTTGAAGGAAATATTGATCCAGACGTCAAGGCAAGCCAAGCTTTAAAAACAAATCAGCAAAATAAGATTAAATCAATGCAAGAAATTGAAGAAGACCTTATTATAAACACCCTATCTAAAACTGGCAACAATATAGCCCTAACGGCCGAATTGCTTGGCATTAGTAAATCTACTCTTTATAGAAGAGTAAAAAAGCTGGGTATTAATAAATAGATATTATATAGCTATTATATAGATATTAAATTCCCTACTTAACCCTATCCAGAGCCTTCAAGATACCGTGTAAAATAGCTTGGGGTCTGGGAGGGCATCCAGGGATATAGACATCCACAGGGACGATAGAATCAATCCCGTTATTTGTAGCATAGCTATCCCTAAAAATTCCGCCACTACAGGCACAGGCCCCCACGGCTACAACAAGCTTCGGATCAGGAGTGGCGTTGTAGGTTTTTATTAAGGCTTGCTGCATATTTCTGGTGGCGGTTCCCGTGACCAATAGCATATCAGCATGTCTAGGGGAGGCAACAAAATTGATCCCGAATCTCTCGATATCAAGAAAAGGGTTATTTAAGGCGTTAATTTCATAATCACAACCGTTACAAGAGCCGGCATCCGCCTCTCTAATCTGCAGGCTCCTACCAAACAGCTTCTTGATTTTCGTTTTTAATTCGCTGCCGATTACCTCATAGGATGTTTCGGAGAGTTTTTTCGTGGCCAATTCAAAGTGCTCGCTGGTCTTAGCGGCTCCAATAGGGCAGATCTCTACACATAAAAGGCAAAAGATACATTGCTTGTAATTAATCCCGATTTCCTTCGTGGTTTCATTTAGACTAATGGCTTCGGAAGGACAACGGGCTATACACTCTCCGCATCTATTACATATCTCCGAATCTAGTTGTGGACTACCTACAGCCTGTCTTAAATCAAAAGGTTTATGGGGGTAGCTCTGGGTAAGTCTGGGATATTTAATTACTTTTTTTATTATATTAAACATACTATCTTCCTCATTTTATAAATCGTTTCCTGCGTAGGAAAGATTAAAGCTCTTATTGATTAGTGGAAAATCAGGTACGATATTGCCTTTGACGGCCTGACAAAGGGCCGGCCAATTACAAAAGGAAGGAGTTCGGATTTTATAACGAAAGATGGTATTGTTTTCCCCAGTCATTACCCAATGAATGTTCTCGCCCCGCGGAGATTCGGTCAGACCAAAGGCCGAACGGTAGGGCTCCACAGAATTCACCGGTTCCAGGATGCTTCCTTGAGGCATAGCTTCAACGGCTTGGAAGATGAGATCTATAGATTCAAAACACTCCTCAATCTTTGTATTCATCCGGCAATTGATATCACCATTGAAATGTTCGGGTATTTTAAAAGCCAGCTTGTCATAGGCTGCATACGGGAAAGACTTTCTCACATCAAAACCTAAGCCTGAGGCTCGCCCTGCAGGGCCTACAGCATTTAATTCGGCAGCGATTTTTGGCTCCAATATTCCTGTGTTTTCCACCCTGTCGATGAACAGGTTATTTGCTTTAATAATATGAACCGTATCTTCAAGCTCAGTCCTGATTTTTTGCAAATCGGTGATCAGCTTTTTTTCTTTACCTGCTATAAAGTCCTTTCTTACGCCACCTATTTTATTAACACTTCTTAAGAATCTCATGCCACAGAGCTCATCGGCAATCATATAAGCCCAGCCCCTCAGCATTCGGAATTGAAAGGTGGCAAATAAATAAGCAGTATCAAGGCAAATCCCGCCTAGATCACCAAGGTGGCTGATGAGTCTTTCCAACTCAGCAAAGATGACTCTGGTAAAAGCAGCCCTGGCGGGAATTTGAACCTGGGCAATTTTTTCAATAGCTTGACAATAGGCTAAAGAATTGCTAAAGGTCTCATCTCCGGATATCCGCTCCGAGATATAGAAGCATTTCTCTATACTTTGACCTTCGGCTAATTTTTCGATGCCTTTATGCACATAGAAGAGTTGCGCTTCAAGATTAATAATAGGTTCCCCGGCAACGCTGAACCTAAAATGACCCGGTTCTATAATGCCGGCATGAACCGGACCGACAGGAATTTCATAGACCCCTTCGCCAATGATTTTTTGAAAACTCATTTCTTTTTTGGCCAAAGGAGGTTTACGCTTGAGCGGGAACTGTTTTCTTAACGGGTATTCTCCCTCGGGCCAATTTCCGTGAAAGACCAGTCTTTTGGGGTTAGGGTGGCCGACAGGGATAATGCCGAACAAATCCTTTATCTCTCTTTCATAAGTGGCCGCCGCGGGAATGTCCTGACTAAGGGAGGGGATCTCCATCCTCTCGGGGTCAACCGGGGTTTTAATAACCAAGAGCAGCCCCTTAGCCCGGTCAGCAAATACATAGTAAACAGCATAGCCTGACTGCAGGCTTTGTTCATCATTGGCAAACATAAGGACTAGAGGATAGCCAAGTTCTAAATAAATATAAGAGCAGATACCCGGTAGTGTATCCGAAGTTACTTCTATAATCATTTCCTTGGAATTCTGTATTTTAATATTCTTTATATCTTTACCAAAAGAAGCAGTAAGCTTTTGGTGCAAGTCAGTAAAGATCATGATTTCAGCTACCTTTCTATCCGATAATAATATTTTGAGCCCGGATAATAAGCTCTTTGACCCCTTCTGGGATAAAAATGCCGGTTATAGCTATAACTAGGAGAAGAACCACAAGGCAGACCGTACCCGGCATATTGCCATCACCCGGTTGTAAATTCTTGTCCTGTGCTTCTCCGTAAAACATTTTGAACAAGTTTAGCGCGATTCCGGCGAAGACAATTGCTATAAGCAAAATAAAAATCACACCAAGTCCGAAAAATTTCTCCTGGAAGATCGAAATCATAATGCTTAATTCACTGGCAAAAATACTAAAAGGCGGTGTTCCGGCTATGGCGAATAGGCCAAGTAAAAACACTGTTCCGGATACAGGTAAGGATTTGAGAACTCCTTTGATTTTGGCGATCTCTTTGGTCTTGTATTTCTGTAAAATATTCCCGGTAGATAAAAACAACATGGATTTAGTAAGGGAGTGGTTAATCATGTGGAGAAGAGCGCCAAAAACAGACAGAGGACTAAAGATCCCGATAGCCACAGCGATGATCCCCATGTGCTCGATACTGGAATAAGCTAGCAGTCTCTTATAATCCTTTTGGGTGAGAATAAAGATAGCGGCTGTGGCAATAGATAGGATTCCCAAGGCGATTAAAAGCCTTCCGGTATAGACACTGCTTCCTTCGTTGCGGTTAACAATAGCGACTGTGCGGATAATTCCATACATAGCACTGTTTAAGAGGACACCGGATAGTAAGGCACTAATCGGCGAAGGAGCCTGGCTATGGGCATCGGGAAGCCAAGTATGCATAGGAGCCAAACCTGCTTTGGTGCCAAAGCCTACCAGAATAAATATAAAAGCCAGTCGTAAGCTGGAGTTCTGCAAAAATTCCGCATGTTCATAGAGAGCAGTCCAGTCCAACAGCAATCTGCCTTCCAAAATATTCAGGGATGAAAAATTTAATAGGGTAATCCCCAGTAAAGCAATAGCAATTCCTACGGAACAAATAATGACATATTTCCAAGCCGCCTCCAGCGCATTTTTATCGCTGTAAAAGCCGACCAAAAAGGCTGAGGCTAAGGTAGTTGCCTCTATAGCAATCCACATTAGACCCATATTTCTTACAGTTAGAGCCAAGATCATGGTAAAAAGGAAAGAATGCATCAGTATATAGTAAATTCGCAATCTCCGCTTAGCCAACTTACCCAGCCTTATTTCTTCTTCCATATAACCCACAGAATAAATGCTTACCATAAAGGCGATCAGAAGAACAATATCCAAAATAATAATGCTTAAAGCATCAATGTAGAAGAAACGTCCTAAAGAGGAGTATTCCACTGTGCCATAAAGTATAACCTGTCCGGTTAGGTAAGCCGCAATGATTAGCAACAGGCTCGAAGTTGATAAACTAATAATATGCATGATACGATTTTTCTTTATAACAAACAACAAAGCTACGGTGATGACCGGGATGATTTGTAACAATAAGCCCATCTTCTAATCTTATCCTTTCAAATGATTCAGTTTATCAATATCGATAGAATCAAATTTATCATTTATTCTAAACACCATTAGCCCCATAATCATAACGGCAGTGAGCATATCTAAGAAGATACCTAAATCCACGACAAGAGGCATTCCGTTGGTGGACAGCATTGCCGCAATGTAAAGGCCGTTTTCAATAACCAAGAAGCCAATAATCTGACCGATGGCTTTCTTGCGACTGATCATAAAAAACAAGCCTATCCAGATGACGGAGACTGAGTTTACAAACTGCAGATTTAAGAGACCTTGGCCAAGACCTTCAATACTTGCTAGGGCAAAATAAGAGAATAACACCAATCCACAACAAATAATAATCATAATAGGAATATTTAAAATGAAATCCTTTTCAACCTTGTACTTTACGTTGGCATAAGTCTTATGCAAAAGATGGGGAATATAGACAACCTTAAGAGCGACGATAAGCAGACAGACTATTAAAAAATCAAAGCGGCCTTCAGCCTGGGAGCTTTGGATTCCCATGATTCCGGCTGCTAAGGCAATAGAGATGGATTGGATTCGGAAAGTCCTTATATAGGAACTGATTCTTTTATTGGCCATTAGGGCAAAGGCCGATAATAAGATTAATACCGATAATGTCTCCAGTAAGAAATCAAACATTACTACCTCCTAGGATAAAATATTGTAAGATACCAAGAAAAGAGAGAATAAAAGCGAAGGCAGCCATATTCGGTATGCTGAATAACCTGAACTTGACCGTATTGATCTCAATAAGGGCAATGATACCTGTTAGAATTAGGATTTTGAAAAAGTAAATAAGCAAAGACAGAAACAAAGCAAGAAAACCAGTAAAAGCAATTATTTGATCATGGGGGACTAAAACGTTCACAAGGAGAGTCATGAAAACAAGCTGTTTGATAGCAGCACCGTATTCCATTAGAGCTAAATGCCTTCCGGAATACTCTAGGATCATGGCTTCGTGAATCATTGTTAGCTCTAGATGAGTGGACGGGTCATCTATCGGGATTCTTGCTGATTCAGCAATAATAACAATAAGCAAGGCCAGAAAAACCATGATATAAACCGGATGGGCCAAAGGAAAACCTGCCCCCTGAACAGTCAGCATGATTTGGGACAACGAAGTAGACTGAGAAATAAGTCCAATCGTAAAAAGGGAAACAAGAATAGTCGGCTCGATCAAGGTTGACACCATAGCTTCCCTGCTGCTGCCCATCCCGCCGAAGGTGCTTGCCGTATCCAAAGCAGCAAGCATCATAAAGAACCGCCCCAAACCTAAGACGGAAACCAACACTATAAAGTCCCCTGGGATATGTTTGGGCAGGATGATTGTCGAGACCGGCACCAGCATCGCAGCCACCAGAGCGCTTGCAAAGAAGATATAGGGTGTCGCTTTAAAAATCCACGAAGACACCTCGGAAACCACCGAACCCTTTCTAACCAACTTGTATAGATCATAGTACATCTGAAAAATAGACGCACCTTGTCTTTTCTGGATGAATGCTTTCATTTTCCTTATCAGCCCATTGACCAAGGGTGCAAGCATCAGGATAGTCAAAGCCTGAAGGAAAATATAAATAAGGTTATTCAATACTTTTTCAATCCTTTCTTCCCTACGACGCTATGTTACTTCAGAGGTTACAAAGCACTAGAAAAACCGATTATATAAGATTAATAGCAAGACCGTTACAAGAATATAGATAAGATAATTATGAATACTACCTGTCTGAATCCTAAATGCTGTCTTTTTAGAGAAGCTTTTAACAGCTTTGGCTGCAGGACTATACAGAAAGTCTTCAAAAATAGAACTGAAAGTTGTCGTATATTTAATGGGTTCCGAAGAACACAGAGCTTCTCCTTCAGCGGACAGTTTCCTACTTGGTCTGAAGAGGATTTTAAAGACAATTTGCAAAGGCTTGGAAAAGCCGGTAGCACTGTACTGCATCCTCGAAGTAAGTGCTTCATATCCACAGTCCCAGGTTCCGTATTTACGCTCAATATATTTGCCGCCAAACATTCTTAAGAGGAGCAAAGTTAAAATAATCATAACCAAGACTAATCCTAGGATGGCCGCAGGTAATATCTCGTTGCCGGCAATCTCTAAGGGATAGAAGAGCAGGAAAAATTCTCCTCTGAGCTCTCCCAAGACAGTACTCCCGCCTATGCTCAAAATAACCTTATCAACCAGAGTGAGGATGGTCAGAGGAAAAAGACCGAAAAACAGACATAAGCAAGCCAGCAACCCCATACTGATATTCATGGTCAGAGGCACTTCTTTAGCCTGGAGGGCTTGCTCGCTTCTGGGCAGGCCGAGAAAAGAAATTCCAAAAAACTTAACAAAACAGGCAATTACTAAACCTCCGGCCAATCCCAGAGCAGCGACGGCTAAAATAAGTAGGATATCGATTCCGGTCTGCCCCGGCAGGATGTTAGCAAAAAGAGCCTGAAAAGTGAGCCATTCACCGATAAAGCCGTTGAAAGGTATGATGGCAGATATGGCTAAGGAAAAGCATAGTACGAAAAAGGCAGTGACAGGAATTCTCTTGCTTAGGCCACCGAGCTTTTCCATATCCTTAGTCTGTGTTGAATACTGAATAGCTCCGGCTCCAAGAAACAGTCCGCCTTTAAACAAACTATGGTTAAAAGTATGCAACAGGGCAGCGGTAAGGGCAAAGCTACCCAGCAATACCTGCTCATGGGCAAAAGCGATAAAGCAGACTCCTAAGCCAATTAGGATAATTCCAATATTCTCGACACTGCTAAAGGCCAAAAGCCTTTTTATATTACCTTCCATTAGGGCATAGGCCACACCCAGGAACACAGAAATCATACCGAGTGTCAGAATCAGAAGCCCCCACCAGGCCTGCTCAATACCCAAATAACAATGGACAAAACGGAGCATTCCGTAAATTGCCGTTTTAATCATGATTCCGGACATCAAAGCGGAGACATTGCTCGGTGCAGCCGGATGGGCATGAGGCAGCCAAACATGCAAGGGGATTAGGCCGGCTTTCGTACCGAATCCTATAAGAAATAGAAGAAATATTATATTTTTGCTCATTTCCGGTAGGGCCCCGGAACTTCCATAGAGATCGAAGGATTGGGTATAGCTATAAATAATTAAAAAGGCAACGAGGATGAAGGCCGAGGCTAAGTGGGTCATAATGATGTATAAAGTACCGGCTCTTTGGTTTTCGCTCTTTTCAGACTCAAAAACCACTAAGAAGTAAGAAAAGACCGACATAGCTTCCCAGCAAATATAGAAGAATATGGCGTTAGTTGAAGTGAAAACAAGGATCATGGTGAGGATGAAAGTAGTATAGAGAAAATTGAAAAGCCCTACATTTCTCCTACCGATATAATGGGATATATAGCCTATAGAATAGATGGAAACACAGAAAACTAAAATGAATAAAGCCAATAAAAAGAAGGCAGAAATATTATCAACCTTCATAACCAAAGACAAAAAAGGAATTGTAGAATGGGCTTCAAAAATACCCAGCGGCCCTTCATGCCAAAGAATTTTGGCTATTGAAGCTGCTGCTCCTAGGACGGAGGCCGCCATACAAAATAAATTGGCGCTTAGATTGTTTATTTTTTCTCTTTTCCTCAAAAGTACAGATATAATAGCCCCGACTAGATAAAGTAAGACCGAGGCTTGAAATAAAACAGGTAAAAATAACTCCATATATGTAACTGACCTCCAGAATGTCTATTTGATACCGTTCCAAAAATTATCCCAAATCTTCTCAAAATCTATGGTTAAATTCTCCGGTTGATAGATAACAATGCTGGATAAAATACCGTGAATCAACGCAAAAAAAGAGATTGCGACTGAATCAACATCTTGCCAGCGTATTTTTCCCTCTTCCATGTCAGAGTGAATGATTTGTTTTGCTAATTGAAAGCGCTCATCGGATAATAGGCGTATTTTTGCCAGTAAGGTTTCTTCAAAGCCCTTAGGCGGGAATAGCAACAGCCTTTTCCAAAAAATCAGTTTGGTTTGGGATTTATCATAATAATTGATAATCAGAAAGAACATATTTTTTAGATCGGAACAATTCTCGTTAATTTCTAAAAAGTATTCATTAATCTCTTGATCAATAACGGCATATAGCAAATCTTGCTTACTATTAAAATGGGCATAAATGGATGGTTTTTGGATTCCGACTTCGCTTGCGACTTCTTTTAGGGAAAACTCGTTTCCTTTAGCAGCGAATAAGCGAAAAGCTGAATCCATAATTTTCTTTTTTGTTAGCATGGATATACCCCCTGCATAATTTACCTACCTAACGGAAGGAAGGCAACAGTAAGCATTATATAATTAGACAGGGAAAAAGTCAATTTTAGCCGAATTAATAAGAATAATACTCTTCATATTGTGCTAGATTCTTGACATACTAATACGGACACCTGAAAATCTATGCAATCAGGAGGATATGATTATGATAAACGCTGACAAAGAAGCCAATAGACTGATAAATGAAAAAAGCCCCTATCTCTTACAGCATGCCTACAACCCAGTTGATTGGTACCCTTGGAGTGACGAAGCCTTCCAAAAAGCCAAGGAAGAAGACAAGCCAGTTTTTTTAAGTATTGGCTATTCCACCTGCCATTGGTGTCATGTGATGGAGAGGGAGTCCTTCGAAGATCAAGAGGTAGCCGAGCTGCTTAATCGCAGTTTTATAGCCGTAAAGGTTGACCGGGAGGAGCGGCCGGATATAGATCATCTGTATATGGCCTATTGTCAGGCAATGACCGGCTCCGGTGGTTGGCCGCTGACTGTCATCATGACTCCGGACAAACAGCCCTTTTTTGCCGGGACTTACTTTCCCAAACATAGCAGTTATGGCCGGCCCGGCCTGATGCAAGTTCTAGAAAAAGTTGAGGAAATCTGGCGTGACGATAAAAATAAGGTGCTTGAAAGTGCGCAAGAACTGTATGAAAATATTGCCGGCCGCTATTATGCCGAAAAACAGGCTAAAAGAGAAACACTTAAAATGAATGGGCAGGACTGGGTGGTTGAAAAAGAGGGCGTTTTTGCTTGGGGACCCGGTGTTCTACGCAAAGCCTATGCATTAATGGAGCAGAATTTTGATGCTGATTTTGGCGGCTTTGGCCATGCGCCCAAGTTTCCCTCGCCACATAATTTGGGTTTTTTGTTCAGATATCATTTGGAAGAACCGGACAGCAAGGCTTTAGCGATTGCCGAAAAGACTCTGAAGGCTATGGCTGACGGAGGGATTTATGACCATATAGGCTTTGGCTTTGCTCGTTACAGTACGGATAGGTATTGGCTGGTTCCTCATTTTGAGAAAATGCTGTATGATAATGCCGGCTTGGCCTTTGTCTACTTAGAAGCCTATCAACTTACCGGTAATAAGCGCTATGCCCGAATTGCCGATGAGGTTTTTCAATACATCCTCCGCGATATGACTTCGGCCGAAGGCGGTTTTTTTAGTGCCGAAGATGCCGATTCCGAAGGGGTGGAAGGAAAGTATTATGTATGGGACGAGCTGGAAGTCAGAAGGATTTTACTGCGCGAAATTAGGGCTATAGCGGATGAAGCAGGCAAACCGGCAGAGCTGGGGGAAATAAATCCCCAAGTGCAGGCCATTATTATCAAATTGGCTGAAAAGACAGTGGACATTTATTGTGAGGCTTACGGGATAAATGAAGAAGGCCATTACGAAGGCAAGAATATACCAAGCCGGATTTTTGCTGTCTGGGAAGACTTAGCAAAACATTACGGGCTTAGTATGGATGAACTGGAACAATTACTGGCTTACTGCAATGAGGTATTATTCCGCGAGCGGGAAAAAAGAGTCCGTCCGGCTAAAGATGATAAAATCTTAGTTTCCTGGAATGGCTTAATGATTGCAGCTATGGCTAAAGCGGCTCAAGTATTCCGGGCAGATGAGGACTTACATACAGAGAGAGAAACTCTGCTTTTTGCTGCCGAAAAGGCGGTAGATTTTATCTATTCTAAGATGTTTAAGGCCGACGGGAGACTCATGGCTCGTTATCGGGACGGCGACACCGACTTTCTGGGCTATTTAGACGATTATGCTTTCTTAATCTACGGATTACTGGAGCTTTACACTGCCTGTGGTAAAGGGGAATATTTACAAAAAGCTCTTGAGCTGCAAGAGCAACAAGAGCGTTTGTTCCGGGATATTAAAGACGGTGGCTATTTCTTTACCGGCAATGATGCCGAGGAGCTGCTACTAAGGCCGAAGGAAGTTTACGACGGAGCCATGCCCTCGGGCAATTCAATCAGCGCTTACAATTTGGCCAGAATCTGGCGGTTAACAGGTGAGCAAAAGTGGCAAGATCTGGCTGAGCAACAATTCGATTCCTTTCAAATGACTTTGCAAGAATATCCTCTTGGTTATACAGCCTTCCTGCAAGCCATCCAGTATTACCTGAGGGCTACAGAGGAAATAGTTTTGGTCGGCCAGCATGAAGCCGAGGATCTGATTGAGATGCAAAAAGTGATCTTCAAGCGCTTCCGGCCCTTTACAGTTGTTGCCTATAAAACGGATGAAACTCAATTTACTGTCCCAAGGCTAAAAGACTACCCGTTGACCGGAGAAACGGCTGCCTACTACTGTCGGGATTTTGCCTGTCAGGAACCGGTGCATAAGCCAGAAAAGTTGAGGGCGTTGCTCGAGCAAAATGCTGCAACCCCCTCAATATAAGATGGCTAAATAGTATAAGATGGCCAAATTAAGATGCTTAAATTTAGAATGGCCTTAGCTTGACTTTAAAAAGTTACTTTGTCAGAAGGGCCCATCTGCTTCCTTTTTTCATTTGACTGACAAGCTCTTCTACTTCACCGTAATACATGCACCAGGCCTGGCAATGCTGAACACACATTGGCATCTTGCCCTCGGCCACCCGGTCTTCGCACATATTGCAAGCCTTGGTCAGC
>JAAYSI010000187.1 GCA_012524045.1 Peptococcaceae bacterium
GTTTGCGCATATACTTCAGAACTTGCTCCGAGATATGTTCCGGTGCAACTTTAAGCTGCCCGCTAACATGGTGTTCCAACAATTCTTTCAACAGTTCTTTCTTTTTTTCAGCCAGAAGATAGTCGTATCTCAAACCGGAACGCACAAATACTTTTTTCACTTTAGGCAAATTCCGTAGCTTCCTTAAGATGCCGAGATACTCTGAGTGATCAACGGTTAAATTCTTACAAACCTGCGGGAATAAGCATTGTCGGTCTTTACAAGCTCCGCTTTGCAATTGTTTGGCACAAGCCGGATTACGAAAATTGGCCGTAGGACCGCCAACGTCGTGAATGTAACCTTTAAAATCAGCGAGGTTGGTAATCTCAACTGCTTCTTGGATTATCGATTCTTCACTTCGACTTTGGACAATTCTTCCCTGATGAAAGGTCAGCGCACAGAAAGAACAGTTCCCATAGCAGCCGCGACAGTGCACCAGACTAAATTTGACTTCTTCCAGCGCTGGAATTCCCCCTTCTTTGTTATAGATGGGGTGATAATCCTTTTGATAGGGCAAACCATAGACCCGATCTAGTTCTTGACGGTTTAAGGGTGTTGCCGGCCTATTCTGTACTAAATATTTTGTTCCGTGTTGCTGGACTAAATTCTTTCCCCGAAAGGGATCTTGTTCTTGATATTGGATTCGGAAAGCTTCGGCATATTTTCTTTTGTCCTGAAGCACCTCTTTAAAAGAGGGAGTTTCTTGATAATCAGTCAGATTTTCCAGACTGTCCACCAGAAAACAGGTCCCGGGTATATGGCGGATATACTGTACTTCCAAGCCGTCATTCAAATTATGAGCAATTTCGGTAATTTGCTTTTCTCCCATACCAAAGACTAGCAAATCAGCACTACTGTCTACCAAAATTGACTTCCGAACTTTGTCACTCCAATAATCGTAGTGGGCAAACCTCCGCAGGCTGGCTTCGATTCCTCCGATAATAATGGGGATATTTTTATAGGCTTCTCGAATTCTATTGCAGTAGACAATAGTAGCCCGATCCGGCCTAAGATTCACCTGTCCTCCTGGCGAGTACGAATCCTTACTTCGCCTTTTTTTATTCACCGTGTAGTGGTTGACCATTGAATCCATGTTTCCGGCTGTGACCAAAAAGCCTAGCCGAGGACGACCAAGCCGGGTAAAGTCTTCTGTATCCCGCCAATTGGGCTGGGCCACAATACCTACTTTATAGCCGGCATCCTCCAGAACACGCGAAATAATAGCCGTGCTGAAACTAGGATGGTCCACATAGGCATCGCCGGATACCAAGACAAAATCGACTTGTTCCCACCCCCGAGCTGCCATATCTTCTTTGTTTATCGGTAAAAATAGCTTATTGCTCATCAAGTTCCGAACTCTCCCATTAACAATAACGCTCCATCTTAAAAAGCAAAATTACCTTGTTTAAAGATTGCTATTTCCTCGCCATCAAAAGTCCGGCCAATAATCTCCATATCTTCAGTTCCAATCATAAAGTCCTCATGGACCAGAGAATCATTGACCCCCAATTTTTTCAGTTCCTCAGCGGACAATTTTTCACCGTTTCTTATGCTAGTCGGATAAGCCTTGCCCAAGGCCAAATGACAAGAGGCGTTTTCATCAAAAAGAGTATTGTAAAAAAGAATTTTGGACTGGGAAATCGGAGAATTATAGGGAACTAAAGCCACTTCCCCCAGATAGCGGGAGCCCTCGTCTGTTTCCAACAAGGTCTTTAGAGTCTCGAGTCCTTTTTCCGCACTATACTCTGTCACTTTGCCATCTTCAAAAGTCAACGAAAACTGTTCAATCAAATTACCGTTATAATTCAATGGCATCGAGCTTACAACCCGACCATTGACACCCGTTTTTTTCGGCAAAGTATATACCTCTTCCGTAGGCATATTGGCAATAAATTCTATTCCTTCAGGAGTAAAGCTGGACCCTCCGGACCAAATATGATCTTCAGGAAGCTCGACTTTTAAGTCTGTGCCCAGAGAATTCTTGAAATGCAGTATTTTAAACCTTTTGTTATTCAAAAATTCCACACGGCCCTTGAGGTTTTGCTTATGCTCTTCCCATGCTGCAATCGGGTCCTCCTCATTAACTCTTACAGCCTTTAAAATTGCCTCTGCTAATTTTTCCATAGCTTGTTCGGTTGGCAAGTCCGGGAAAACTTTCTGGGCCCAAGCAGGAATGGGAACAGAAGCCAGAGACCAAACATTTTTATCAGCCATTAACTGCTCCCGGTATTCTTTTAAAGCAGTGTTATTAGCTTTTAACTGTTTGGCAAGCCGAACCGGATTCACATCCTTCATTATTTCCGGATCTTCAGCATTGATGCTAAAGAAAGCCGCGCCCTGTTTTAAATAGTACATGTAGAACTCTTTACGCCAGGGTGGGAACTTATCAAATACACTGTCAGGAGCATGTAAAAAGCGAATCCGGGCAAAGAGATCGTCATTCCAACTTACCACCACATCGCCCGCTCCTTCTTTATAAGCAGTTTCAGCAACTATTCTGGTAAACTCAGCACATTCGAGCGGGGAATTAATAACAAGAATTTGTCCTTGCTGGAGGTTAAGACCAACTTTGACAATTAGATTCGCATATTTCTGCCACATTGATTTTTCCATGAAAAATCCTCCTTCTTTAGTCAGGGCTTATTTA
>JAAYSI010000188.1 GCA_012524045.1 Peptococcaceae bacterium
ATACTCAGTTGAACCGTCTTCCTCCCGGAACCAGTCCGACCGATTTGTATTTATATGACGGTAAACATACGGAATTATTCGATATCAAAGAAGGAGCCGACTGTGCCGGAAATTTTTTAAAGGCCTTAGCCGAAGAAATGGACATTGCCTTAAGGTGCCTTGGGAAGGACTCTATCCACAAATTAACAAAGGAAGACCTCGTTGCTATGACCAAGGATATGGCGCAAATAACAGGAGTTAAGCTTGCTTATCCAATCCATTAATAATAGCAATTAATTGTTAAACTGTTTGAAATAGATGGCAGGAGATACTGTCACGAAGCTTCCGTCGGTAAATAAACTTTTCTTCCTCATTTTTATTTGGATCTTATTCAAATCATGAATTAATAGGGATCTGTCGTTTTCGTCGAGGATGAATTCAACACCGTAAGTATATAAATTAGAGTCCTTCTCCCCTCCCCATACCGGATAACCGGTTAATTTTAATTCCTTGCCCAGAAGCTCCGTTTTGAAGAGCATAATAAAATCTTTCACGATTGGAAGTTTTATATTCGAAATAAAGCATAATCCTCCAGGCCCAATATCTTTGACCAAGACTTTGGTATTGCCGACATCTATCTTTTTCCCTTTAATCTCTAAGATTGTCATTTCGGCTTCTAGGGATTGGATAAACTCCACCCGGAAAAACTTCCTTCTTTGTTTTTTCGGTGTATCAACATTTTGGGTCCGGATAGGTCTGCATTTTTTCTTAGCCAGCAATTTGGTAAATTCTAAAGGCTCTACCGCTTTGCTGTAAAGATAACCTTGACCAGCATGACAGTTCAAACTTTTTAACTCGGATAGCTGTTCCCAGCTTTCTATACCCTCCGCCACCGCTTTAATTTGGAGTTCTCGAGCCATATTAATGATTGAGCCGGCTATTACGCTACAAGTCTCATCTTTGGCTATATTTTTGATAAATAAACTGTCAATTTTGAGAATATCAATCGGGAAAGCGCTTAAATCGGCCAGCGAAGAAAAGCCTGTGCCGAAGTCATCTAAAGCTATTTGGATTCCATTTGTTTTTAAAGTCTCTATATCCTTTCTGACTTTTTCCGCATTGCGAATTAATGTACTTTCAGTTATTTCAATAACGAGAAAACTAGGATCCAATTCATATTCCCTAATGGTATTAAGAACATTTTCTGCGAAATTGTTCTCAAAAAACTGAATGCCGGAGTAATTTAAGGCTACTTTTATCGGTGATAGCCCCTTTTTTAGCCATTCTTTATAATTACGACACACTTCTTCAAGCATCCATTTTCCTAAATTAATGATAAACCCTATTTCTTCGGCAATAGCGCAAAGCTCTTTGGTCGGTACAATTCCCCAGCTAGGATGTTCCCATCTAATCAGGGCATCTGCTCCTACTATTTCGGTGGTTTTTAGATCAACAATGGGCTGATACAAAAAGCTACTATTTAATCCTAAATGCTTTAATTTCCTTATATTTGATCTATATTATTAAGCATTAGATAGCATCCAAAATTTAATATAATTACTCGCTATATTATTCAGAATATTTTTATATTTTTATAATTATGCATAATATGATGTATTTTTTGTGTATTATCTGCATAATATTATCTCCATTTTAGCAATTGACAAACAATAATATAACCTTCTGCTTTGGGCTGCAGAAGGTTTTTTGATACTATCACTTATTTTCCCTATATTCCTTTTTTCCTTTTATTGCATTTGTCCTTTCAGCGCATTTGGTCGTTCATTGAACTTGGTACATGCCTTTACTCTTCATATAATTGAAAATATCTTCTCCATGTTGTTGCTCTTCTTTTTGGATATGGTTTAATACTTGGCGAATATTACTGTCCTGCATCTCAAAAATTGCAGTGTCATAAGTATGGGAGATATATTTCTCAGTATCCAGCATATCTTGGCACAGATCCGCATCTTGCTGGTTGACCATTCCGACCTGACCGAGGTTAGGAGATTGGAACTGCTGCTGCTGTTGCTGCTGTTGTTGGCCGCCCATGCTGGGCACCTGCCCTGCTAATATTTGGTTAATGCTATCTAAGTGTTGCTGTTCGTGTTGGGCATGGGTTTGAAACATTTGCTTTAATTGGGGATCACGAGCCTGATTAGCATAACTATTATATTTTTTAATACACAATTCCTCGTGCTTTTTTTGATCCTCCAAAAAGCTCCTTTCCTTTTGGCTCAATTGCATTCTTATACCTCCAAATCTTTTTTTATTTGGTAGGAAACTCTAACGGTAAAATCCAACCATTTCTATTTTGCTTAATATCGTACAAATTATTCCTATAGATAACTAAATTTAGTTTAAAACAAAATCGTAATACATTAAATTCATATATTTATCTAGATTTAATTAACTTCGATATAGCTTAGTTTAATTTAATTCAATTTAATTTATTTTATCTAGTAGTTTCTGGGCAAAAAAAACAATTTGCTCATCCGTATGGTTATCAATACTTTCGTGGGCATAGTCTACATAAGGGATTATCCGCTTTGGCCCGGCCAAATGATTGTAAAGAGCATAGGCCGTTGCCGGCGGACAGGTGGTATCTTTTAGGGCTACAGCCATTAACACCGGGCAGCTAACCCACGGGGCGAAATTCATAGCGTCAAAATAGCTCAGTATTTCAAATACTTTATCTTCTTGCTTATGGAAAGGATCAAACATCCTAAAATACCAATCAAGTTCTGTCCAAGGGCCGTCCGAGTGTTCTCGATAGGCCTTTTCTATATCACTGAGAAAGGGTATAGCAGCATTTACAATGGCTACTTTAGCTGTTAGTTGTGGAAATAACGGACTGAATTTAGTCAATAACCCAGCTGAGATGATGGCTAAGGCAGCGCCTTGGCTGTTACCAAAAAGACCTATTTTATCCGCAGATACTTCCGGTCGCCGGGCTAAAGCTTCAATTTGCTGAACGCAGTCTAAATAGACTTGACGGTAATAATACTCCTGTGGCGAGCTTAAACCCCTAGTTAGCCAACCCGCAAAAGAGCCGGTTGTATAAACTCTATTATCAGGAGTATCACCGCATTGTCCTCGGACATCGAAAGCCAGCACCGCATATCCCTGTAAAGCCCACAAGAGTAGTTCACATAACTTACCTTTATTCGAAGAATATCCGTGGAAGCGAACTAAAGCAGGTACTTTATTTTCTTCATTAGCCTGAGCCGGGTATAAATACCAACCATGGATCAAGGTGCCGTCAATAGCCGGCATAGTTGCTTTATAAACTTTAATATTTCGCAGAGGGTATGAATATTCTTTTAGGTCTAAACGTAAAAACTTAGGATAATTTTCGTTTTCAAATATCTGCTTAAGATTATTTTCCCAAAAAACAGAAAAGTCCGGTTGTCTGGTTAACTCGGGCTTATAGTTTATTAATTCTGTTAGCTTTTCATTTGTTATCCTCATCCTATCCCCTACTCCTATACTTATATCAACAACGATATATTATGTATGTATAGATACACCTAAATGATTAATCAAATTCAAAGAACTTTATCGAAGAGCTTTACCTTTCCTCCACTCCTGATATCTTACAAGTTCTTTATCTAATTGATTTATTATCAACCCCAACACAGCAGCATCATCAACCAAACCCATGCCGACTACGATATCCGGGATAAGATCAATCGGCGAAACAAAGTAAATCAGGCCGGCGATAACGGCGATAATCGCTTTTTTAGAGATATCTCGATAATTGCCATTTGTCCAGTCTTTGACTAAATTAAATAATAAATATATTTTATCTAAAATATTACTAATTACTTCATTCTTTTTTGAGTTTTCAGTCTTACGCTGTACCTTAGTCAATAAATTATTGGTTTTTGCCGGATTATCTATGTACTGTTCTGCTTTTTTCTTCCAGAGGCTTAATTCTTGATCTTCGATGATTTCAAACTCAACCGATTCTTCCTTTTCTTTAGGGTGTTCCGTCATTAGGTAAAT
Organism: Peptococcaceae bacterium; assembly: GCA_012524045.1. Lineage (GTDB taxonomy): Bacteria > Bacillota > Desulfitobacteriia > Desulfitobacteriales > Syntrophobotulaceae > JAAYSI01. The sequence goes on from JAAYSI010000188.1 coordinate 3,988, forward strand.
AACACCACCTTTATTTATTCCTTTTCATTATAGCAAAGATGTTTAAGGGGAAACAAACCTCTTTTATTTTTAAAAGAGGTTTGCTGCTAAAAATTTAAGCTCTTTCTGGGAAATCACGGTCTTCGTCTTTAACTTTGAATGGGAACTTCTTAACTTCATTGATGAAAGCTGCTAAGTGTTCTGCTTCTTTCTCAAACAAGGCAAGACCTTTTTCCGGAGTACCACGGAATGGATTACCGAT
>JAAYSI010000189.1 GCA_012524045.1 Peptococcaceae bacterium
AATACTTTTTAGTAGTCGCCCTATACTCCAGATACAAATCTAAAATAGCTCGGCCATAAATTTCACTATTTCTACCAATATTTGCATTTAAAACATTATATAATGTGTTCTTTAGATTGTCAAAGTCCTCTGGGTATTTTTCGGCAAAAAACTCGCTCGAATCGACAGCCATTTCATCTAGAACAGTTTCCGGTGGTTTTCCGTTAAGCAAAGCATTAGTCTGCTCTAATAATAGAATAATTTCTTCTTTATGCTTGCCACTTATCCTAAAATGCAAGGCCGGATATATTTCTTCTCTAATCCAAATTTCTATCCCTTGTTCAGCCAGTGCTTTGCTTTGAATTACAGCTTGTTCCTTGGTTGGAAATGCTGCCAGGGCAATAATATTCGGGTCTTCTTGAATTATCCTTGCTTGTTGCCCTTTTAATTTGAGAGCATCAATGGCGCGAGCAACATTTTTCCTATCCTGATAAACGCCAGCCTGGCAAACCCAAACTGCTATTTCCGGAAGGTCAAGGATTTTACTGTCCACTTTCTCCTTACTAACTTCGACCCCTGCGGGGCTGGCCGCTATCAGCCCAACGAACACCCGACCGGTTTTCCAGGTGAACCAAGCAACCCCACTAATACTTAGTATTACCAACAATACGGTAGCTAAAACTCTTTTTTTACTAATTTTTCCCATAAGTTTACTCCTTATAAAACAGCTTTACCTTCACTCTTTTTATGAGAATCGCTGCGGCGCTGTTTTTAGTCTTATTTCAAAATATGATTTATTGGAAAAAATTAGTACATAAAGTTTGCTACCCTATAACAGTCAATCTACGCTGTTATGAGCAATAGAGTAATGAACAATTAAGTAACGCAATTAATACTTTTTAAGACGAAGTTATAAACTGTTAATATCTACTCGCGTTAAGGTCACCTCAAATTCTTCCTCATCTGATTTTATCTTTAGATCAACCTTCGTCCCAACTTGGCCGATTAACCTGTACGGCAGTTCCTCGGCGCCGTAACGCATGTCCTTAAGCTCAGTTCCGTCGATGGTAAGGATTGTATCGCCAACTTTAATCTGTTCAAAGGCAGCAGGGGATTTGGGCATTACATGCGTCACAACGATTTTTCCGTCTCTAACCTCAGCCTCAAGCCCTGTAGTGCCGGCTGAAGCCTTTTCCACGAAATCCACCGATTCTTTAAGGTATTTAATCTCCCATTTAACAATTTTGCCGTCCTGAACTTCAAAAGTTTCCACGGTTTTTATCACATCAACCCCTGCTAATTTAAACAAAGGAATCTTATTATCTATAGTCAGAGCAATCTTACTTTCATCAATTTTTTCTTTGCCGGCAATCTCCATGGTGTTCTCTTTTTCAATATTTAGCTTTAGTAATTCTTCGATGGTCGATTTTCCCTTCATATTGCCGGTATCGGTAGACAGGACAGCGTCTTCGGCGACGTTTTCCATAGCTGCGGCCAAATCGCCTCGCTGGTAAGCTGTCATAAAGTCGGTCGCTACTTTTTCAGTTATTTGATAATCGGGTTTGGTCTGGTATTTGGAAGTGCATCCTGTCAAAGCCATACTTAAAGCCAGACTAAAGCTCAGAACCAGCACTAGAATAAGGTAAAAATGAAAGCGGGGTCTTCGGGGCATTTAAATCACCTCTCTGTACAGATTAGTAGCAGCTATATTGAGCCCCTAAAGTATTATTTGGAGCTCAACCAAGAATTCAGTAGATATTCCCGTACCGGACCAAGCATATAAAAAGAACCAGTGATTACTAGCATATCTTCCTTTTGCAGTCCTTTTAGAGCTTCCTTAACTGCCAGTATCGGGTCTTCAATAACAAGGAGATTCTCCCGACCAACAAAAGCTTCCGCCAGGGCGCTTAACTCTTGCCAATCTCCGGCTCGGGCTGAATCCGGTTTGGTAATAATTATCTGCGAGGCCAGCGGGGCTATAACTGCCAGAGCCTGCGCTCGTTCCTTATCGGCAAGCATCCCCAAACAAAGAATAAGTCTATCCCTTTGATAATAACCTGTAGCGTTGTCAGTCAAAGCTTTGGCCAGACTTTGCATTCCTTGGACATTGTGGGCACCGTCAAGCAGAATTTTCGGTTCAGTCGAAATTAGCTCCTGCCGACCCGGCCAACTGACCTTCTTTAAGCCCTCCCGTATAGCTTTTTCCGGTATGTTCACTGCATAACCGTCCCGGAGAATTTCACAGACTGCGAGAGCCTTACTGGCATTGCTAAGCTGATGCTCGCCGAACAAAGCCACTTCCAAGCCCTCAAATTTCAGGTTCAAACCTTGATAATCCATCATATTCGAGGCTACTTTGCGATAATGGACATCTTGACCAAGCCGGATCAGTTTAGCAGCTTTAGCTTCGGCTCGCCTGCGTATTACCTCAAAGGCTTCCGAGTCATCTACGTCAGCGACTACCGGAATACCTTCTTTGATAATCCCGGCCTTAACTGCGGCGATTTCAGCCAAAGTATTCCCTAAATAGTCCTTATGATCGAAAGCAATGCTCGTAATTACTGAAACAATTGGGGTAACTACGTTAGTAGAATCGATTTCCCCGCCCAGCCCCACCTCAAGCAGGACAAAATCCGGCTGCTCGGCGGCGAAATAATTCAGAGCCAAAGTAGTGGTGACTTCAAACTCGGTAGGATGTTCCACTCCCTCGGCTACGATTTTTTCCAGAGCCGGTTTGAGCAGTTTTATTCCGGCTGCTACGTCAGCCCGGGAGATTAATTCTCCATTTATACTTATCCGTTCTCGGTAGTCATGTAAATGCGGCGAAATAAACATTCCCACTCTGTAACCGGCTTGTTGTAAAACAGAACTCAAGAACGCACAGGTCGAACCTTTGCCATTGGTGCCGCCGATATGAATCACCCGCAGGCTTTGCTCCGGATTGCCTATGGCAGCCAAAAGAGCTTTAATTCGCTCCAAACCAAGGTTTATCCCAAACTTGGTCAGATTTTTCAGATATGCTATTGCCTCTTCATATTCCCACACTTTTTCTTCCACTTTCGTCCCTGCTTTAAATACTTATTCCCCTTTAGCTTCGCAAAGCTCAGACAATCTGAGTTTCAGTGAGCGTAAACGACTAACAATTCCCTCTAATTTTTCTTTTTCTTTAGCCACTACCGCTTCCGGTGCTTTGTTTAAAAAGCCCGGATTACTAAGTTTGCCTTCAAGTCTTTTTTGTTCATTTAAAGCGTTTTCAATTTCTTTACGAACCTTGGCTATCTCCTTATCCAAGTCCAAAAGGCCCTTCAAAGGAAGATAAATGGTGACTTCTTCCAACACAGCACTTGCCGCTTGAGCCGGTACGTCATCCACTTTCGGAAGCAGGGTGATTTTTTCCGCTGCAGCCAGCTGTCTGATATTTTCAATCCCTCTCTGTAAAATATCGACTATTTCCGCATCCGGGGTAACTAGAATCAGATCGGCTTTGCGCCCCGGTGCAACATTTACCTCAGCACGGATATTACGCACAGCGTGAATAACATCCATTAAGAGCTTCATTTCCTTCTCCGCTTGCTCATCTTTATAACCGCTGATTTCCGGCCAACGGCTTAACATGATGGTTTCGCCGGTATTCGGTAAATGTTGCCAAATTTCTTCGGTCAAGAAAGGCATAAAAGGATGCAGCAGGCGCATAGTCGCTTCTAATACTTCCACTAACACGCTTTGGGCCGTATGGCGGTCTTCTGGGTTTTCTTTGTTATAAAGTCTCTTTTTGACCAGTTCAATATACCAGTCGCAATATTCATCCCAAATAAACTCGTACAGAAGTGCCCCGGCTTCTCCCAAATCAAAACGCTCTAAAGCTGCAGTTACTTTCTGAGCAGTCTGCTCCAGACGGGACAAGATCCATCTATCCGGTAACTGCAACTCAGCACGTGGCCTATCCTCATAGTCCTGAAGATTCATCAGGGCAAAACGCGAAGCATTCCAAATCTTATTCAGGAAATTCCTGGTGGCTTCCAGCCTTTCAAAATGGAACCGCAAATCATTGCCCGGGGTATTACCGGTTATAAGCATAAATCTTAAAGTGTCTGCCCCATATTGCTCGATTACTTCAATCGGATCAACTCCATTGCCCAGGGATTTGCTCATTTTGCGTCCCTGAGAATCCAGAATCAAACCGTGAATCATTACTTTATGAAATGGAATCTCTTTTTGGAATTCCAAAGCCATGAAAATCATCCGAGCAACCCAGAAAAAGATAATATCTCTGCCGGTTACCAGCACACTGGTCGGATAAAAATGTCTTAACTCGGCGGTGTCTTCCGGCCAGCCTAAGGTCGAGAAAGGCCATAAGGCCGAAGAAAACCAAGTGTCCAGCACATCCGGATCCTGAACCAATTTACTACTCTTACATTGCGGACAAACCGTCGGGTCCGTGGACTCGCAGATTTCTTGGCCACAGTCCTCACAGTACCAGACCGGAATCCTGTGTCCCCACCACAACTGTCTGGATATACACCAATCCCGGATATTTTCCAGCCAGCCTATATAGATTTTGGCAAAGCGATCCGGTACAAACTGCAGTTTACCCTGTCGAACCACTTCAATAGCAGGTTCAGCAAGCGGCTTCATTTTTACAAACCATTGTTTGCTTACCCTTGGCTCGATAACCGTCGCACAGCGGTAACACTCGCCTACCGCATGGATATGCGGCTCCACCTTAACAATTAACCCAAGGTCTTCTAGATCTTTAACCACTTGTTTGCGTGCTTCCATCCGATCCAGACCACAGTATTTGCCGCCGTTTTCATTGATCTCAGCATCAGCTGTCAAAACATTTATCTGAGGCAAATTATGCCTTAAACCTATTTCAAAGTCATTAGGATCATGGGCCGGGGTAATTTTAACCGCTCCGGTACCGAATTCCTTATCCACATACTCGTCAGCTATAACTGGAATTGCCCTGTTCATTAACGGCAAAATAACATTTTTACCAATTAACTGGCTGTATCTTGAATCATCGGGGTGGACAGCAACCGCCACGTCGCCGAGCATGGTCTCTGGACGAGTCGTTGCAACTATAACCCCCTCTTCGCCATGTTCACCGGGATAGCAGATATGCCACAGTTGCCCTTCTCTTTCATTATGCTCAACTTCAATATCGGAAATAGTGGTATGGCATTTGGAACACCAGTTTACGATATAATTCCCTCGGTAGATCAAACCTTTTTTATAAAGGCTGACAAAAACTTCCCGTACCGCTCGCGAGCAACCCTCATCCATAGTAAACCTTTCTCGGGACCAATCGCACGAAGCGCCGAGTTTCCGGAGTTGTTCGGTGATCTTTCCGCCATATTGCTCTTTCCAAGCCCAAACCCTTTCCAAAAACTTTTCCCTGCCTAAGGCATGCCGATTTGTACCCTCTTTGGCCAGCTGCTCTTCCACTTTGGCCTGAGTTGCAATTCCGGCATGGTCAGTACCCGGAAGCCAAAGGGTATTATAGCCCTGCATTCGTTTAAACCTGGTTAAAATGTCCTGGAGAGTATTATCCATCGCATGCCCTAAATGAAGGGAACCGGTCACGTTGGGGGGAGGCATCACAATGCTGAAAGCTTCTTTGTCAGCTTCCACCTCCGGGGTGAAAAAACCCTTTTCTTCCCAATGCTTATACCATTTTTCTTCAACTTCATGTGGATTATAAACTTTAGCCATTTCTTTCTGTTCCGTCATACACCGGACTCCTTTCTTTAGCAAAAAATCTTCTGGGTCTAACTATATAAAAGTATTTATATAAAAGCTTAAAAAGCAAAAAAGTCTTTTAGCCCTAAAGGACGAAAAGACTTCGCGGTACCACCTTTATTCCGGCCTAGTTTTAAAACTACCGGCACTCTCTAAGCGCTAACGGGCTTCCCGTCAGAAAGTACTGACTTATCCGAATCCGCACATTAATCCGCAAATTCGGCTAATGCTTTCCCTTCTGCCCCTCATGTGCGACCCCGGTCACGTTAAACGAGAACCCTTGCAGCCCTGCGGTCTGACTTAACAACAATTACCGCGGGGGTTCCTCTCTGGGCGTAACGAATCAACCGTTCCTCACAGTCATAGGGTTTTAATGGTAAGAGCAAATTATTGATAATATTATACTTAGCCCCAAACGAAATGTCAAAGCTTCATTTTTTATATTCTTTAAAGTTAAACTGCCTGAAATTTAAAATTCAAACCAAACTCAAACTACTTAATATTTAGGACGATTACCCCTACTACAATTAAAGCGGTTCCTAAGAGTTTAGTCAGATAGATCTGTTCTTGTAAGAAATAAAAGGATAAAAGCATTACGAAAACATAGCCCAGGCTGACCATGGGATAAGCGATACTTAATTCCAACTTTCTTAACACAAAAACCCACAGAATCATGCTAGTTACAAAGCAAGTGATTGCAACTATCATTTTAAAGTTAATAAAAGATAAGGCCAGTTGCCAAAGGCCACCGCCTACTTTTAGTTCCCCGGAAGCGAGTTTTAATAAAAACTGTCCTATCGAACCCAATGCTACCGAAATTAGCGCCAGTATATAAATCATCTATTACCTCACTTTAGCCAGCAAAGAGAAATACCCTTTTATCGTTTTTCCCACTTGCATTTTGCTTTCCCCTTCTTTTTGATCATAGTTCAAAACTAACGGGACTTCAGCGGCCTTTATACCCATTTGGCTAAATTTAGCCGCAATCTCAGCCATACAGTCAAAGCCATTGGTGGTTACCAGTTGCCCCCATTTGGCCAGAGCTTTTTTTAAAGTCGCTATCTTATACGCTCTAAAGCCGGAAGAATAATCGTTTAAACCTTTTATCGGGAAAAATATTTTAAAAAACAACATGGCTCCGCGACTATAGAGTTTGCGCAAGGCCCCAAGCCCTATTTCACAGCCCCCGTCGGTAAATCTGGAAGCTACTACCAGATCTAGATCAGTATTACTTAATTTTTCGACCATACTTTCAATCAGAAACGGGTTATGGGTGTTATCAGCGTCCATGGTGACTAAAACATCCTCATCTTCTAGCTTATTAATGGCATAATCTAAGATTGTCTTTATTGCTTCTCCCAAACCTTTATTCTCCGGATGTTTCAATAAGGATATGTAAGTATGTCGCTCAGCGTAATCTTGGACTATTTCAGCAGTACGGTCGCTGCTGCCGTCATCAACCACCAGCACTTGAACATTATACCTGCTGACCATTTTATAGCGCTTTATACTTTGTAAAACATTAACTATACCCGCTTCTTCATTGTAGGCCGGTATCCCTATAAGCACTTGCATAGCTTAATTCCTCTGTCCGTTATTTTTTTGGTACTATTAAAAAATAGTACTGCTGAAAAGAGTTGTCTTTAAGTAAAAAACTACTTAAGTAAGTAAACGGGGTAGCCCGCTACTGGCTCAATTTTCGGATACTGGCTCTCGATATAAGCCAAAAGCTCTCCGTCTTCATCTCCATATATATTTCCCTGGATTGGCACAAAATATTTTGCCCCTTTTGCGATATAATAATTCAACTCTTGGTACGGATCCTCAGGTATATCCGGATAAAGCCCCAAGTTATAGCGCCAACCCCTCCTATCACTCAAACTTAAAAGGCAGGGATCAAAGGAACCCACCACTAAAAGATCTTCTTCAGTGGTCAACTGTTGGACAACCTTTACCTGGGTAACCATCACCTCATTTACGCTATACATAGGTTTAACCCAGATATAGCTTTCTAAAGCTACGATTAAAAGCAAGACCATGGCTAGCACTTTGCCCCGTTTTCCAGCCAAAATACGCTCCAACAAAATCCCCAACAGCAGTGCACAAGGGACCGCCCAAAATATAAGATAATAGGTTGCCCTTATAGGACTGACGATCAGAGCTACTTCTAATAGCATTGCCAAAAACCATACCAAAATAACCCTTTCTTTCTTCCCAAGAGTTAAAATTGCCGGAAACAGTAATATAAAGCTGCTGAGTCCAATAGTTTTAGGAATATTAGTTAAATAAAACTCTAAAGCCTCCGGACTGTAAAAGGCCGTTAGGGTTTTTTTTAGCACCAAATCCCTGCTGATTCCGAGCGTAAATTTATAGTCGGCCAAACTACCGCTATAAAGATAATAAACAAGCGGCAGCGCAAGAGTAAGCAAGGCATAAAGCCAAATCTTTTTCCTGCTAAGCCAGCTTAAACCCAATTCTTTAAAGCAAAGATAGAACATCGGCAGCCCAACGAAAATCACCGGCGGTTTAGTCATAATGCCCAAAGTTAAAAATAAACCACTGATAAGCAAAGGAGCTTCACGGTTTCTGCGGCCTATAAATATCTGCCTTTTTTCTTTGGTCCGCAATAAATAAAGATTAAAATAATACAGTCCCCCGTTCATAAACATTAAAGCCGCCGTCTCCGGCATTATTGCCCGGCTATAATAGAGGAAGATGGGCAAAATGCCATAACAAGCAAGGCCAAGCAAAGCTGCCCTCACCCCAAGATGTAAGCGAGCAAACAAATATAAATACAGGCTGGAAAGCAAAAAAAAGATTATAGGCACAAGCCTTGCCCAAAAATACTGCCGCCCGAAAATCCCATAGAGCAAGGCTATCAGACCGGTAGTGACCGGAAACTCCAAAGCGGGAATATTCGGAAACGGGCCGTCATAATTAAGATTCGGTCGCCAGAGATCAAAATCATAATTGACAAAATTCCAAGCCATGGATTCAGTATCGGCCTGACGCCAGCTTTCTTCAAATTCCCAAGGCGGAGTATTGATATGATATAAACGGGTCAAGAAAATCAATAGTAATAATGTTAGCACCAATATCTTTTCTGTACGCTGCATTCTTTTTTACCTGCCCGCCACTAATACTTGTATATCTACTTAATGCTTACCTCTGAGCCAAAGCTGACCTATCTGCTACTTAAACTTACCTACCTGGGCTAAAATCCGCATTTCTTACTATTCCCCGACTTCGGACAGAATACACATACACGCTCACTTCCGTATTTGGGTAAGTAGCTCCATTTTTGTTGAAGAAAATTATATTTTGTGCATTACTTAGCGAACCGTAAAGCAGAGAAGCGTTGTGAACGCAGTTGCTACAGCGTTAAGCTGCATCTTGGTTTACATCAGGTATTACTAGGAGGTTTAGATGCAGTAGCTGTAGCAGCAAGTGAACAGCTTCGCCGCATGGTGAGCGGGTAATGCCCAAATTTACTGCAACGTAGCCCTTTGGGCAAAAAAATAATGCCTTCAAAGTTGAAGGCATCATCTTCAAGTATAGGATATAGAGAAAGGGATTTTAACCGTTTTTCCAGGATACTCCAAAGCCCCCTCGCGGGTATTCCCATTTGATATTTTCATAGGGACAGCCCACCCGGCAAGTACCGCACTCTAAACAACCCTCATAGCCTACGGCAATTCGGTTTTCTTCCTCGTCCCAATCGTAAACATGGGCCGGGCAAATAAATGTGCAGGGCTTGGTTTCACATCTTAGACAAACATCGTTATTTAAAATTTTTATATGATTGAGCTTATCAGTATTAAAACGCACTAAATAAAGTTTATCATCTAATTTCATTTCAACGCCCTCCATGCTCCAAATAAATCTTTGAGGATCGAACCTTTGGAACGTTTGGCAAAAGCATTATTCATGATTTGTTTCAGACGTTCTCTTTTAGGAACTCCATCTGCGGTGAAGAACATCCGCATAGAATCAGCCACAATCTCTGGATAGACTTTTAGGAAATGCGGATTATTTTCAAAGAAACCGTTGATATTTCTGTAATTATATAAATCCTGTACTACAAAGGTATCGCTGACCCGAGTAGCATAAACGCTCATGGCCTGTTCACTGGTATCACCGGACTTAATGGCTTGAGCAGCAACTTCCCCGGCAATTTTTCCAGAGATCATTGCCAGGTTCGAACCTTCGCGATGCAAGCCGTTCACAAACATAGCCGTATCTCCAACAACCATGACTCCTTGGCGGTACAACTTAGGAATGGCTTTATATCCACCCTCAGGCAATAAATGAGCCAAATATTCTTTGGTCTCACCGCCCTGAATCAAGCGTTTAATATACGGGTGAGCCTTTAATCTCTCCAGCAGGTCGTTTGGGGTAAGCTTGCTGGCTGTAAGCTGGCTTAACATCACCCCGAGGCCAAGGGAAAGTGAATCCTTATTAGTATACACAAAAGCCGTACCGAGCATTCCGGCGGTAGAATCGCCAAAAAGCTCTATGGTTGCGCCCTGACCGGGTTCTAGGCAAAAACGATCTTCAATTTTTTCTTGCGGCAAAGCTATGATTTCTTTAACAGCGACAGCCACTCTGTCAGGAGTCAATTTAGGAGCAAGACCGGCTTTCTGAGCTATAAAATTATTAGCACCTTCGGCCAGAATAACTACTTCAGCCCCCAAATCACCTTCTGGGCGACCGGTACGCACACCTACAACCTTATCGTTATGGTAAAGCAAATCCTCGACCACTGTTTCCGGAATTATCATTACTCCTTCTTTTACGGCCTGCTCAGCCAGCCAACGGTCAAATTTGACTCTGAGCACAGTATGAGCATTATACGGAGGCTCTGCCCAGGCAGGATCTCTATAAGTCGCACTTACCAGCTCGTCGCCACTCAAAATACCGTAGCGCTGTTCAATTACAGGTCTTTCCAACGGCGCTTCTTTCCAAAACTCAGGTACAATCTCTTCCGTTGCCTTTGTATATAAAACTCCACCCATAACATTTTTGGTACCCGGGAAATCTCCCCGTTCAATGACGACGGTCTTCATTCCGGCTCTGGCAGCGCTGATCGCAGCTGAAAGACCGGCAGGACCACCACCAACTATAATCACATCAAACTTTTCCATTTCGGTCCTCCTTACTTAGCCAAGCCATACTGAAGGCGTTTTTTAAATTCTGCAGTCAAAGCAGGAACTACTTGATTTAAATCCCCGACTATCCCATAATCAGCTACTCTAAAAATCGGAGCCTCAGGGTCATTGTTAATAGCTATGATATAGTCGGAAGTCTCCATCCCGACCAGGTGCTGAATTGCTCCGGAAATACCGATTGCAATATAAACTTTTGGTCGAACCGTAACTCCGGTCTGACCAACTTGACGGTCATGAGTAATCCAACCTGCTTCAACAGCACCGCGAGTTCCAGCAAGCGTAGCTCCCAAAACTTCAGCCAACTCCTCGGCTAAAACCATATTCTTTTTCGATCCAAGTCCTAAACCTACCCCTACTAGTATCTCGGCTTTATCGAGGAAAATGCTTTTAGCATCCCCTTTGATAAAATCGACAACCTTTTTCGGAACATCACTTTCTTGGATATTCAATTCTTCGCGGATTATTTCACCGGTTCGGCCTTCCACGCGCTCAGGCATAGCCATTACTCGCGGACGGACCGTTGCCATCTGCGGTCGGTTTTTGCGGCAAAGAATTGTAGCCATAATATTACCGCCAAAGGCCGGACGGGTCTGCAACAAGAGTTTCGTATCCGGGTCGATACCCAAAACAGTGCAATCCGCGGTAAGACCGGTTTTCATTTTAGTAGCAACTACCGGAAATACATCTCGACCCATGGCCGTAGCCCCCATCAGCATGATTTCCGGCTGATATTTACGTACCAAATTGGTAATCGCTTCAGCATAAGGTTCTGTTCGATAATCCTTAAGCACCGGGTCATCTATCACAAAAACTTTCTCCGCACCATAGGCGAAAGCCTCGGGAATAACATCCTCTACCTCATGTCCCACTAAGACTCCTGCTAAATCACAGCCCAGGTCATCCGCCAACTTGCGTCCTTCACCGAGCAGTTCCCAAGATACAGGTGCAACTTCGCCCCGATTATATTCGATTACAACCCAAACTCCACTCCATACTTCGCCAGGTTTTGCCGGCGCACTAGCGACCTTAGCGGCCTTAGGCCTTGAAGGCTCAGCCGGCTTTTCTGCCGGTTGTTTTTCTTTCGATCGTTTATCTGCAGGCTGTTCGTCTGTCGCCAATTTAATTTGCACTCCTTCAGGTAAGGACAGAGCATCGGTTGGGCAAACAGCTACACATTTTCCTCTATGATCACATTTTGCAGGATCTACTTGCGCTATTCCATCAACCAGATCCATGGCCTCAAGCGGACATTCAACTACACAGGCACCGCAGCCAATACAGCGGGCAGCATCAACAATAACAGCCATTATCTCCTACCTCCCTTGGCCCCGGGGCTAACTTGAATTATATTTTGTTCAAAAATCTTCTGGACTACAGTCGCTGCAGCTCCTTGAGGATCAGTAGTTCCGTCAATCTTGTCTCCACCGGTCCTGGCAGGAGGAGCAAAAATTCGCACAACGCTGGTCGGCGAACCTTTCAGTCCTAATTGAGCAGGATCGAAATCCAGCGATTGAGAAGTCCAACCTTCCGGTTCATAAGACGCTGCTTTCATCATGTTAGGTAATGTAGCATACCT
>JAAYSI010000190.1 GCA_012524045.1 Peptococcaceae bacterium
AAGTTCGGCATCGAGTTCTTTAAAAGTCCCGGTGTCCATTAGCAATTCCAAGCGTTCTTGGGCACTCATCCTGTAGTGATACCCGCAGCTAGGGCAGACCTTCGCATTCCGACTTAAATCTTTGTTGTAAATGATTTCGCAACAGCCGGTACATTTAACCCATAAGCCATTTGGTATATTCGGTTGGCTTTGTGGGGCTTTTTCCGGAAGATTTTCCTCCTGCTTATTCTGTTGTAGCGTAAGGTAACGGGGTTTACGAAAAACCTGATTTATTTTAAACATGTGCACCAACCATCTCTAATTATCCAAATTCCGCAAAATGCGAGTTTTAGTAAAAATTTTTTATTAAATTTCTATTTCAAATTAAAGTATTTTCTATTTCAAGTTAAATTTCCTGGCTATAAAGCCGGTATCTATTTGCCCGGTGATAAATTTTTCGTGGTTTAGAATAGTAAACAAAAAATCAATATTGGTGTCAATTCCTTCTATAACAAATTCCTCAAGAGCGCGACCCATAATGCTCAAGGCTTCGTTCCTGTCCTTACCGTAAGCAATCAGTTTCGCAATCATGGAGTCATAGGTCGGCGGGATTTCATAACCGTTATATAGAGCACTGTCTAAACGAATACCTTTGCCTCCCGGCCAGAGCGTAATCTGGACTTTCCCCGGAGAAGGCCTAAAGCCTAGCGCCGGATTTTCAGCGTTAATCCGGCATTCGATAGCATGGCCGTTTAAGATTACATCCTGTTGGTTGTATCTTAAACGCTGACCGGCCGCGATTCTAATCTGTTCCTGAATAAGGTCAATACCGGTTATCATCTCTGTAACCGGATGTTCGACCTGAATGCGCGTGTTCATTTCCATAAAGTAGAAAGAGCCATTTTTGTCTACTAAAAATTCAATAGTCCCTGCATTTTGATAATCTACGGCCTGAGCAGCTCGAACGGCAGTCTCGCCGATTTTTTTTCTAAGCTTCGGGGTGAGAATAGTCGACGGAGCCTCTTCGATAATTTTTTGATTGCGCCTTTGAATAGAACAATCCCTTTCCCCAAGGTGGATTACATGGCCGTAATGGTCGGCCAGAATCTGAAACTCAATATGTCTCGGTTCCTCGATAAATTTTTCCAAGTACATGTCATCATCATTAAAAGCTGCCTGCGCTTCCGCTTTGGCCGTCTCGTAGGCTTTTTTCAGATCTTCGGCCGAATGTACAATCCGGATGCCCCGACCTCCACCACCGGCAGCCGCTTTGAGCATAACGGGATAGCCTATTTCTTTGGCTGCCTTAGCCGCATGTTTAAAGTTTTTAATAACCCCTTCTACGCCGGGTACCACTGGTATGCCGGCTTCGCTCATCAGTTGACGGGCTTTGACCTTATTACCCATGGTAGCGATTGTTTCCGCTTTCGGGCCTATAAAAGTAATATTGCATTCTTGGCACATCTCAGCAAATTTACTGTTTTCCGCCAAAAAGCCAAAACCGGGATGGATAGCCTCGGCACCGGTCAGAACGGTAGCGCTTATTATATTTTTGGCATTCAGGTAACTGTCTCGCGCTCGAGCCGGCCCGATACAAACTGCCTGGTCCGCCAAAAGCACATGCAGGGCTTCTCTATCAACCTCCGAATAAACGGCGACGGTTTCGATCCCGAGCTCGCGGCAGGCCCGGATGATGCGAACCGCTATTTCTCCTCGATTAGCAATCAGAATTCTCTTAAACAAGCTTTCACCCGCCGATCATAAACATTAATTGGGCTTCAACAGCCGTCTTGCCGTTTACCGTAGCTATGGCCTTGCCGACTCCGGCCGGACCTTTGATTTTAATGATTTCTACCTCTAATCTCAGCACATCTCCCGGCACCACTTTATGCCGAAATTTAGCCTTTTCAATGGAGGCAAAATAAGCGATTTTGCCTTTATATTGCTCCATTTTTAAGATAGCAACTGCCCCGGCTTGGGCCAGAGCTTCTATAATCAACACTCCGGGCATCACCGGTTCTTGCGGAAAATGCCCTTGGAAAAAATATTCGTTCATGGTCACATTCTTAATGGCCACAACTCTTTTACCCTCTTCCAGCTCTTCAACTCTGTCAATCAGCAAAAAGGGATATCTATGTGGCAAAATTTCTTGGATTTCTTTAATACCCAGTACCATACTGTCCTCCGATAATAGTTTACAGTTAATTGTCAACAACCTCGGTTAGTTTATTTGCTATTTACCTTGGCTCGATTTATTTATCAAGCTAATTACGGTTTACCTACGGCAAAAAGCGGTTGGCCGTATTCGACCATTTGCCCGTCCTGAACCAGGACATCGATTATAAGTAGTTCTTCCTCTGCTTCGATTTCGTTCATCAGTTTCATCGCTTCGATAATACAAAGGGTATCCCCAGCTTTTACTCGACTACCCGGCAACACAAAAGGCTTTTCCCCCGGAGCGGGAGCAGCGTAAAATGTACCCACGATAGGAGCATTAATGGTCTGCGTAGTCGTTTGTTCTTGGGCTGTTAGCCGGCCCTGTCCCGCTTGCTGCCCCTGCTGCCCTATCTGCTGTTCCCCAGCCCCGTCTCCATACCCCACTGGAGAAGTTTCTTTTTTGAGGATGAGCTTAAAGCCCTCTTTTTCCAGTTCCAGGGTAGTGAGGTTGGATTCAGCAATTTGTTTTATAAGTTCTTGAATATCTTTCAAATCCATATTAGCTTTCCTCTGTCCATTTTTTGATGATAATAGTCGCGTTATGTCCACCGAAGCCCAAAGAGTTAGATAGGGCATAGTTTACGGTCTGGGAACGGCCGGTATTGGGGACGTAATCCAGGTCACAATCCTCATCCGGACAGCGGTACCCTATGGTTGCCGGGACAAAATCTTCCTGACAGGCTTTGATACAGACAATCGCTTCAACCGCCCCAGCAGCGCCAAGCAGATGGCCAATCATAGACTTGGTGGAACTTACAGGAATATTATATGCGGCTTGGCCAAAAACTGTCCTAATAGCCGCTGTTTCAAACTTATCATTATAAGGAGTGCCTGTTCCGTGCGGATTGATATAGGAGATTTGTTCGGGTTTGAGCCCGGCCTCAGTTAGCGCCAACTTCATAGCTCGGGCTGCGCCTTCGCCGTCCGGAGCAGGTGATGTCATATGGTAAGCATCACAGGTGGCTCCGTAGCCTACTATCTCGGCATAGATCTTAGCATTACGCCGCAAAGCGTGTTCCAAAGATTCTAAAACCAACATCCCGGCACCTTCGCCCATCACAAAGCCTTCCCGTTCCTTATCAAATGGGATAGAGGCCCTGGCCGGATCAGGACTGGTGCTTAAGGCCGTCATGGTGGTAAAACCGGCTATCCCTAACGGAGTTATCGAAGCTTCGGCTCCTCCGGAGATGATAAGATCAGCCTCACCGTAACTAATCTTCCGGAAAGCCTCACCTAGCGAGTGGGTTGCGGTAGCACAGGCTGTAACAATACTGGTACAAACCCCCTTGGCCTGTAGTTTAATGGCTATATTACCGGCGGCCATATTGCTGATAGTCATCGGAATAAAAAACGGGGATACGCGGCCCGGCCCTTTTTCCAAAAGCCTGCTATGTTGTTGCTCAATGGTCTGTAGTCCACCTATACCTGAACCGACAAGCACCCCGAATCTCTCCCGCTCAATCTGGGCATCGGCAAGCCCGGCATCTTTATAAGCTTCTTCGGCCGCTACCAGCGCAAACTGGCAATAGCGGTCCATTCTCTTTGCTTCTTTTTTATCCAAAAATTTTTCGGCTTCAAAATCTTTGACCTCGGCAGCCAAGGTTGCCTTAAAGCCTTCCGGGTCAAAAGCGGTAATCCTAGCAATTCCGTTTTGGCCTTTTTTGATTGCTTGCCAAAAAGTTTCTACATTGTTACCAACCGGGGTAATTGCTCCCAGGCCGGTAATTACAACTCTGTTTTTCATTAGTCTTCCTCCTAGTAAGCCATGCCGCCGTCTACACTTAAGACCTGCCCGGTGATGTATTCACCCAAGTCCGAGGCCAGGAAGTACACAGCATCGGCCACGTTTTGCGGTTTACCCAGTTTTTTTAAAGTAATATTTTCCTTAATAGCTTCGACAGTTTTTTCTGGGAGCGCAGCGGTCATAGCAGTTTCAATAAAGCCCGGAGCAACAGCGTTAACCGTAATTCCTCTACTGCCGATTTCTTTGGCCAAAGCTTTGGTGAACCCGATAATACCGGCTTTCGAGGCAGCGTAATTAGTTTGTCCCGGATTTCCAAGCAGACCGACTACTGAGGTAATATTGATAATCCGGCCGGAGCGCTGTTTAACCATTAACGGCACTACCTGGCGGGTAACGTTGAAAATCCCTTTTAGGTTTACTTCAATAACCTGGTCAAAATCCTGTTCACTCATCCGCATAAGCAGACCGTCACGGGTAATTCCGGCATTATTGACCAGGATATCCAAGGTATTAAACTCCTGCTTAGCCCTGTCCACCAGCTCCTTAGCCTGAACAAAGGAACTGACATCAGCTTGGACTATTAAAGCTCGAACACCTAAGGCTTCTATTTCCGCCGCCGTTTTGGCGGCTTCTTCCCGGTTCTGGCCGTAATTGATAACAACATTGGCCCCTTCGGCTGCAAGCTTCAGGGCTATGGCTTTGCCTATGCCCCTGCTGGCACCGGTAACTAGGGCAGTCTTACCTTTGAGCATTGTAAACCTCCAAACAAAATTCTTAGCTTTCAACAGATTTTCATCTTCACCAATGTATTGGATAAAGAATTAATAGAAATAGAAATATAAATAGAAATATTAATA
>JAAYSI010000191.1 GCA_012524045.1 Peptococcaceae bacterium
ATATGCTACCGGGCTTAAACTTAATTATTTATCTATGAATTGCCAAGGCAATCAACAGGATAACCCAGAAAAAGAGAAATGCCAGAAACTAATGAATGAAATCAAACAGGATTTAAATAATTCCATTGAAAAAATTAGAGATTTTATATCAGCAACGGCCCTAAATAGAATAGAGCTGGATGATTTGCATGCTAACCTGGACCAATTAATTAGACAATGTAACCAAAGCCCAGGTATAGAAATAGAGTTGCTATTTAAAAACTCTCCTTATACCACCGGCTATTTATCGCCTGAAAAATCCACGCAAATATATTACATTGTCCAAGAAGCTGTTTGTAACATCTTAAAGCATTCTGAAGCTGATAAAGCAGAAGTGTTGCTGGAAGGCCGCCATGATCTTTTGTATATAACGGTAACCGATAACGGTAAAGGTATTTCTATAGATAGTTTGAATCAACAGAGACATTTCGGTATTCTGTCCATGCGGGAAAGAACTGAGAGAATAGGCGGACAGTTAGTTATTCAACAAAACTCAAAAGGGACTCGAATTGAACTCCAGGTACCTTGGGAGGGGGAAACTAATGACAGACAAGATTAAAGTTTTTTTGGTGGATGACCATAGTATAGTTAGGTCGGGCCTAAAGCTAATCTTGGAACTGGATAAACGAATTGAGGTATGTGGCGAGGCGAAAAACCTGCAAGAGACCCTAGATACTATAGGCGAGTGTAAGCCGGACGTAGTTTTATTGGACTTTAAACTGCCGGACGGTGACGGGGTCAATGGTTGTCTAGCTATTAAAAGCCGCTTGCCTCAAACTAAAATTATTATTTTAACGGCCTATTCCCAGGCCCACCTTGTTATGGAAACCATTCGGGCCGGGGCAGACGGTTATTTGTTGAAAAACGTCAAAGGAGAAGAATTAATCGATAATATTATTAAAGTCTATCAGGGAGATTCAATCCTCGATTCGGCTGTGACGGAAAGTATTTTGGCCAATATTAAAACTTCCATGGAAAAACAAAAATCCGATAAATTGACCAATAAAGAAGTTGAAATTCTGAAAATGATCAGTATTGGCATGTCTAACAAGGAGATTGCCAGGGATATGGCGATATCTGAAAAGACAGTCCGTAATTATATAAGTAATATTTTTCGAAAATTAAATGTTTCCAACCGAACAGAAGCAGCAAGCTATTGGCTTAGAAAACAAACTTTAGAATAAAGGACATATGTACCTAGCTTTAAGGACATATGTCAGAATAGGAAATTCCTCTTACAAATGCTAAATTATTCACATAGTACTTATATTATTCAAAATAAGGGGAGGACTTTCCATGTCTAAGGTTAGGATTAAGTTGTATATGCTTGCTCTTGTGGTCACAGCTCTGTTAGTGTTTACCGGCTGTAGTAGCCAAAGCGCTTTGCCTGCCGATAAAGTAGTTCCGGCAAAGGGCATGTATCAAGATGGAATTTATTTTGCTGAGGAAGACAGTTATTCAAGTTCCGGTTGGAAATACACCGTTACGCTTGAAGTAAAAGACGGTAAGATTGTTTCCGCTGATTGGAACGGCGTTAACCTCAATGGTGGCAAAGATAAAGATACTTTATCTAAAGATGGGGAATACCCAATTGTAAAAGCCGGTGGTGCTCAGGCTGACTGGCATGTCCAAGCTGAGAGAGCAGAAGCATATCTGGTGGAAATTCAAGATCCAACAAAAGTAAACTATATAGATGATGCTGGCCATACCGATGACATTGCTGGGGTATCCATTCATGTTGTAGAATTCTTTGAACTGGCTAAGAAGGCTTTAGACAATGGACCCATCGCTGAGGGTCCCTATAAAGATGGCTTCTACTATGCTCAAGAGAGTGAATTTGTCAACGGCTGGAA
Source organism: Peptococcaceae bacterium (assembly GCA_012524045.1). Taxonomy (GTDB): domain Bacteria; phylum Bacillota; class Desulfitobacteriia; order Desulfitobacteriales; family Syntrophobotulaceae; genus JAAYSI01. The sequence continues at coordinate 1,893 of JAAYSI010000191.1, forward strand.
GTATATGACTCATATCGTAGTTAGAAACGGGACCATCGTAGCAGTTGATTGGAACGGAATTCCCGAAGAAAAAGGCGCACCAGATAAGGATAATCTCTCCAGAAGCGGTGAATACGGCCTGGTAGCAAAAGGTAAAGCTCAAGCTGAATGGCACGAACAAGCCCAAAGAGCTGAAGCTTATCTGTTAAAAACTCAGGACCCGACTAAGATAACTTACAATGATGACAAAGGTCATACCGATGACATCGCCGGTGTATCCATTCATGTAAATGAATTCTTTAAGCTGGCTGAAGAAGCCTTAAAAAATGCCAAATAATTATCCGCAAGTATATAATTAATTGATATATAAAATATAAATAAGTTAGTAATAATATGTAAAATAGCTTTAGATAGGCTTATAATTAGAGGGAGCGGGTCAGACTGCTCCCTCCTTGTTAAATGGAAATACTTAGAATATTATGTTAGAATAACCCACAAATACTTAGATAGCAGTACTCCGGAGGAAATATATGAATTTCCAGAAACTAAAACTCACAAAAGCCGTAAAACCCGTAAACTTCATAATATTTATTTTCGCATTTTATGTTTTTATCTCGTTTGTATTTTTAACGGGGTGTACTTCCAAAGATAATAGCGAACCTGTTAGCCGCAGTGCCTTTATGATGGGTACCTTAGTAAAATTAACAATTCATGATCCCCATTTTAAGGATGAAACTGTCTTTGACAGAGCTTTTGCGCGAATCGCCGAAATAGAAAGTAAAATGACCATTAATGCTGAGGGCGGAGAAAGTGAGATAGTCCGACTGAACAATTTCGCTGGTAAAGATTTTCTTCGACTAAGTTCTGACACTTTTTACGTTCTGAAGAAAGCAGTACATTATTCCGAAATTTCCGGTGGCAAATTTGATGTTACCATCGGCCCGCTGGTAAAGCTTTGGAATATTGGCACAGAGGAAGCCGCCGTACCTACTGAGCAACAGATAGCAGAAAGGCTGCCTTTAGTTAATTATCAAAACTTAATATTGGATGAGCAAAATTCCAGCGCTATATTGGCCAAGGCCGGAATGCTTGTTGATTTAGGTGCAATTGCTAAAGGCTATGCTGCTGACGAGCTGGCTAAAATTTTTCGGGAAGCGGGAGTAAAACACGCTATTATTAACCTTGGAGGGAATATCTTAACAATCAACCAAAAGCCCGATGGCTCAACCTGGAAACTTGGCTTACAAGATCCGCTTGAACCCCGCGGAGATTATATGGGCATAGTAATGCTTAAAGATCAGACTTTGGTTTCCTCAGGGACTTATGAACGTTATTTCGAAGCCGACGGTAAAAGATATCATCATCTTATAAATCCGCAAACCGGCTACCCGGAGAACAACTCTCTAATGAGCGTTTCAATTATCGGTAAGCATTCCATAGATGCTGATGCTTTGTCCACTGCCGTTTTCCTGCTTGGCCTTGAAAAGGGTCTGCAGTTAATAGAGTCCCTGCCTGATTATGAGGCTATATTTATTACGACTGATAAGAAAGTCTATGTCTCTTCGGGAATTAATGCTGAAAATTTCCAAATTACAAAGGAAGAATATCAATTGCAGTAAAATTAAATTATTATAGAGCAAGTAGAGTATACAGAGCAAATAAATGGTGATTTTATGAAAAAAGGTGATATTTTCTTAATAATCTTATTGCTTATAGCAGCTGTTTTATGGTTTGGTAAAGATGTTTTTTGGGTGGACAGCGCTCATAAGCAGGCTGTGATAATCGTAGACGGCCAAGTTTACGCAACCCTGCCTTTGTCTAGTAGTAAAGAGCGCAGCGAAATACCGGTCAAACTACCCGGAAACAATTATGTCCATATTATAAGCGAAAAGGACCAAATCTGGGTTGAAAACTCCTCCTGTCCAGATAAAGTATGTGTAAAGACGGGGAAAATTGCTAAGGCCGGCCAGAGTGTGGTCTGCTTACCAAATAAAACTATAGTTTATATCGAAGGTTCGGAAAAACAGGAAGTCGATGATATCAGCTTTTAACGTAACTTAGCCATAATGAAAAATTTAAAGCCCTCAATATAGCCTCTTATATAGATAAATATCTATATAGACATTTATCTATATATGCTCTATAATGATGTTAATAAATTTGCTTTGTTGGAAGCCGGAGGTGAGTATTCTGGGGCATTTTGGTATAAAGAACCTGGAGCAAAATTACATCGACTATGTCTTAGTAATGAAGGCACTAGCCGATGAAACTAGAATCAAAATTTTTACCATGTTGGCTAACGGGGAACTTTGCGCCTGCGAAATTCTGGAAAAGTTCAATATAACCCAGCCTACTCTTTCGTATCATATGAAAATTCTGAGTGAATCCGGTCTAATCAATAGCCGGAAAGAAGGAGTCTGGATGAAATATTCCCTAAACCGAAACAAGTTGCAAGAAGTCACGGAATGGTTCAATGCTGTGAATACCAGGCTAATATCCAGTAAGAGTAGTAGCATTTGTTGTAAGTAAAGACTAAAGGGGTTATTAATTTGTTCATTTTTGACTGGTTAAATAATCAGCTTCTAAAAATGCAGTGGCTTTATGATTTGATAAAAATTATGGTAGAAGAAGGTTTAGGCCTGAATATTCAGGGAAAGCTGGGCGGAAGTATCCATTTTTTTATATACGATGTAATAAAAATATTTATTTTATTAACTGTTTTAATTTTTACAATTTCCTATATTCAAAGCTATTTTCCACCGGAAAAAACCCAAAAAATTCTCGGCAGGTTTGACGGTCTCTCTGCTAATACCTTAGGGGCTTTATTAGGTACCGTAAACCCGTTTTGCTCTTGTTCCTCAATACCGCTTTTCATCGGTTTTACCCGGGCGGGTCTACCAATTGGTGTTACTTTTTCTTTCTTAATTTCTTCTCCATTGGTTGACTTGGCCTCGCTAATATTGCTGGCAAGCATTTTTAACTGGAAAACTGCTATTGCGTATGTGATTGTTGGTCTTATTCTTGCTATTGCTGGCGGAACAATTATCAGCAAAGCAAAGTTGGAAAAATACGTCGAACCTTTTGTTTTTGGCAATAAAGCTATAGAGTTGGAGCCTGGGCAATTATCCAGAAGGGAGCGAATCGCCTATGCGAGGGAACAAGTCTTAGCTATTGTTGGAAGGGTTTGGATGTATATTTTTGTTGGGGTAGGTATAGGAGCTCTTATCCATAACTGGATTCCTGACAATATAATTGCAGCAGTTCTAGGACAGGATAAATGGTACTCTGTGTTAGTGGCTACCTTCATCGGAATACCGATGTACGCGGATATTTTCGGGACTTTACCCATAGCCGAAGCTCTGGTCTTTAAAGGAGTTGGGCTTGGAACAGCTATGGCCTTCATGATGGGTGTTACGGCGCTTTCTCTTCCTTCATTAATCATGCTCAAAAAAGTAGTTAAATTAAAGCTTTTAGCTATTTTCACCGGCTTAGTAACTCTCGGCATAATAATAATCGGCTATACTTTTAACGCCATCGGCTATTTATTTATATAGAAAAAGGAGCGTGTCACAATGGTTATTAAGATTTTAGGCTCAGGGTGTAAGAATTGTGAGAAGCTTTATGAAAATACCGTTATGGCCTTAAGCCAGTTGGGTAAAAAAGCTGAAGTGATCAAAGTAACCGATTTCCAAGAAATAATGGCTTATGGCATTATGTCTACTCCTGCCTTAATCATTGATGAAAAAGTAGTATCCTACGGCAAAGTGCTCAAAGCTAAAGATATAATTAAACTATTAGAGTCCTAATTCTATTCTCAAAGAAAACTATATTTTATGAAGAGGGGTTCGAAGTGAAAGAAAAAGACGGTATTCGCGATTATATTAGACAAAATTATACTAAGGTGGCCTTAAATGAATTCACAACTGGCTGCTGCGCCGGCTCTTGCTGTTGTAGTGCTGCGGACAATGCTGAAGCTTCCCAAAAACTAGGCTATACAGCTGGCGATCTCGCCCAAATACCTGAAGAAGCGAATATGGGTTTAGGTTGCGGTAATCCCATTGCCCTTGCTTCGCTTCAAAAAGGGGAAACCGTTTTGGATCTTGGCAGTGGAGGAGGGTTAGATTGTTTTCTAGCTAGCAAAATAGTTGGGGAGAATGGGAGAGTAATCGGCATAGATATGACAGAACCCATGATCAGCCGGGCAAAAGGAAGTGCTGAGAAAGGCGGCTATAACAATGTAGAGTTTAGGCTGGGTGAAATAGAACATTTGCCTGTAGCGGACGCTTCGGTAGATGTAGTAATATCCAATTGCGTTATTAATCTATCTCCGGATAAACAGCAAGTATTCCGGGAAATATTCAGAGTTCTGAGACCAGGTGGTAGATTGGCTATCTCTGATGTGGTGGCAACGGATCCTCTTCCCGACTGGATCAAACAGGATAAAGCTTTAATCGCCGGTTGCATTGGGGGTGCCGAGTATGTCGAAGATCTCCGAGTAATGCTTGAGGAAGCCGGTTTTGAGCAAATAACTCTTGCGCCCATAGATAACAGCAAGGAGATTATCACAGAGTGGGTACCTGGCAAGAAACTTGAGGATTTTGTTAGCTCTTATATAATCAAAGGTAAAAAACCTTGAAACTATACAGCAAATCGGTTCTCTGCTTAACTTAACCTAGGAGGTGCCTTTTACATACAGGCATCTTTTTTTGTAAGCCCTTGAAGCTTGCTAGTTTTCTGATAATAGGGCAAAGATCCCAGCGAAAAACAGTATTATACTGCCCGCAAAAAAGCCAGATGGCCGCAGGAGCATATACAAAACTACCGAACTAAAAAATAAAAATAACGCAGTTTCTTTAGGCTTTTTTTCTGCGTACGAACTAAAAATAATACAAAGAACACTAAGTGGCACGGTTACTAACGCCAGATTATTCAATGTTCCTACATAGTGAAAACCTATTACCTCGCCGAACGAGCCGGAAAACAAATAATATAATGACCCACTTAAACAGAGAAATCCGCCGATTAGACCCAAGACATATACAATTGATGCCATAATCTGCTTCCCTCAAATCCTTTATTCTGATGATACGTTTAGGGTTGGACAAGATCCGATATGTTCACTTTTAATGCTTTGGCAATTTTCAGTAAGGTTTTTGACGAAGGATTGATGCGCTCATTCTCAATCTCGCTTAAATAAGAAACAGATATTTTGGCCATTTTGGCAAGTTCACTTTGGTTAAGACCTTGATCCTGACGTCTGTTTCTTATGTTTTTGCCTAATGTCATAATTATCACCCCTGTGCATTTTACGCTAATAGCGTATAATTAACAAGCGCCAAAATACCTTTATAATGCAAAATACAAGTAATATCTTCCAAAATATTGCTGATATTGCCATAAAGCTTAAAATTACGCTATTTGCGTATAACATAAAGTAGACCTTGGCAACAAGGGAATGTATACTATATTTGAGAGTATTTCACTATATACGAAAAAGGGAGTGGAAATATGACAGTTGGAGCTCGGATAAGAAGTAGACGCAAAGAATGCGGTCTAACCTTAAAAATGCTCTCGGTTAAGTGTAATATTTCTGTTTCTTTTCTGAGCGATATTGAGCATGGTAGGCGGAATCCTTCGCTGGATAAGCTTAGAGCTATAGCGGAAGGTTTAGATACAACAGTGTCTCAATTACTCGGAGAGGAAGATACTACTAAGAAAAAGGGCCAATTACAGCAGGAAGTTTTTTATAGATCAAAAGACATGAGCTTGGAATTTCGGGAAGTATTGGAGAAAATTGAAGACTTCGATAGCTGGAGTCACGAAGATAAAAAGGAATTATTGACTTATCTAGAGTTAAAGGAAAAGATGAGAGATAATAAATAATTGTGCTCTATCTCTTACTTGTGCTAAGATGATATTTAAGAATTATTTATTGGTTTTAGGACATTGAGAATTAAAGAACACGTATACGGTGAAATAAATGAGTGATAAATTGGGAAAAGATTTGGAACAGTCCGGCTTGTGGGATCCTAAGTGGAACTTTTGGCAAGTACTTTATCTTATTCTTGTTGTTTATGTTATTGAGCTTTTCTTAGGGTGGTTAAAAATACCCGACTTCCTTGGGGCAATCAGTGGCTTTATTAATTATGCTCTAATAGGCTTCGGTGAAGGCTTACTTTTTTTCGTGGCAATAATAATATTTTTCAAGCTAATACGGGCGCCGCTTAGCGCTACTGGTTTGATTAATTTTAACTGGCAAAGTATTCTGTATGGACTTGGCGGTGGAGTTTTTTTATTTTTCTGTGTGGGTCTGCTTGGAGATTTTATAATAGAACGCTTGGGTACACCCGAACCCCAGAGCTTTGCCTTGGTAGTTCAAGGAGCCGATTCACTTTGGCAGTTTGTTGTATTGCTTATCCTTGGCGGTGTAATAATACCTTTAAAAGAAGAAATCATTTTTCGAGGTTTGGTTTTTCCTCCGTTGCGTAAAGCCTACGGCAATGCAGGTGGCATAGTGCTTACGGCTCTTTTTTTTGGAGTTATGCATTTTGATTTAATCAGGTTTTTACCGTTGCTTTTTGGCGGTATAGTATTGACTTGGCTGTATGCCAAAACCCGAATTCTATGGCCTTCAATTATAGCCCACGGAGTCTGGAATATGTTAATGACCATCCTAATGTGGTGGCAGAAAGGATAAAGTTTTCGGAAATGGTTAATAGCTCTTTGGGGAAATCAGCGCTTGTTAAATCAGAAGCGGATAGGAATAAGGATGTTTTGACCACGGACAATACTGATATTTACGAAATCGAAATTATCCGTTTGGCTTCGGACGGCACCGGGGTGGGTTATCTTGACGGCAAAGCCACTTTCGTGCCGGGGCTACTGCCCGGTGAAATAGGAAGAGTCAGAATAAGGGAACGGAAAAAGAGATACCAAAGAGCGGAACTGCTGGAAATATTAAAAACTTCGCCGGAAAGACAGACACCCCTTTGTAAAGCTTACTCGCAGTGCGGAGGATGTGCTCTGCAGCATATGAACTACGAATACACTCTTTTTTGGAAACGACAATGGGTAGGAGACGCTTTGCGTCGGCTTG
>JAAYSI010000192.1 GCA_012524045.1 Peptococcaceae bacterium
GACATTAACTATACACCTCAAGTAGATTATTATTTAATAAATCAAGTTTTGGAAAAAATCTTATTCATTTATGTTATAGTCTCTACTATGTATTGTCAATAACTTACTTCGTTCAAAAAGATTCTATTTTCTATTAGACAAATAATTAGTATGGAGGTAATATTATTTAAGTACTTACTTTATGAAAATTACTAAAGGAAAGTGTTTATGAATATAGAACAAAAATGGTTTGCAATCGTTAATCCAAATTCGGCAAATGGACGAACTGGCTATAAATGGCCAAAGTTTTATGAACAATTAATTAGAAATAATATTAATATAGACTTTAAATTTACTACAGAACAGGGTAATGGTTTTGATTTATGCAGAAAAGCTATAGCAGAAGGTTACAATAGAATCATAGCAGTCGGCGGTGACGGCACTGTAAATGAAGTAGTTAATGGCCTAATAGTTGATAATAAATTAGTCAATGAACAAGTTGAGTTAGCAATTTGGGGCCAAGGGACAGGATGTGATTTTGTTAGAATTTTTGGCTCCGGTAAGGATGTTAGGTCTTTTGCTGACGTTTTGAGAAGTGAAAAAAAGTCCAAAGTCGATATAGGTAAAGTGATCTATCATAATAAGTCTAACAAAATTAATCATAGATATTTTATTAATGTTGCTAATTTAGGGCTTGGTGCAGAGGTGGTAAATCGGGTAAATAATAAATCTAAGCTTTGGGGTAGTAGACTAACTTATTTTTTGGGAACAATTGCTACAATTTTAAAGTTTAAAAGTTTCGAGGCTAAAATTTTATTGGATAATAGTTTGACAATAGATGATACATTTTGGGGCTTAATGATTTGTAACGGACAGTATATTGGCGGGGGTATGCGCATTGCTCCGGAGGCAAGAGTAAATGATGGTTTATTCGATTTAGTTACTCTTAGGGATATCCCAAAGCTAAAAGTATTCTCAAGGTTCTCTGATATATATGTAGGTAAACATGTTGATGTATCCGAAATAAGTTTTTTCAAATGCCAAAACGTTCTTATAACTACTCCTTTTCCTACATTGTTAGAAGTTGATGGAGAAGTGCTCAGTTCTTGTACACAAATTGAATTTCAGATTATACCCCAGCTTTTGACTTTAAGGAGTTAATAATTACATTTTTGTTCAAGCAAAGTTTGGATATAGCTAGAGTCAAGCATAAGGAAAACCATCTGTAAGTGATCGTGGTGGGTTATTTACCCGATAGGTTTTCGCTTATGCTTTATTTTTCCTGCTGTTTACCCGAACATTTATTATAGAACCAATATTTATTAAAGAATTGCCTTTTCTATAAAAGAATTAAGGAAAATCGTTGAGTCTCCTTTATCAAAATCCTTATCCTTAAACAAAAAGTCAGGAAAGGACAATAAAGTGTCTGACCAATATTGACCTAATAAATAGTATAGAATATAATATTATTGTCTTAGGAAAAATTTAGATAGCACTAGTTTTCCTATTCTAAAGAGGTGATGAGTTTGCAGTTCAAAAATTATTATAATTTTTCTAAAAGAAGCTGGAAAGTTTGGAGATATTTATATAAAAATAGGAATTGTTATTCCTGAAAAGCTAACTCAAAAAGAGATTAAGAGACTAGAAGAAATCAAAAGACAACGCTTAAATAGGGGGGTCTAATTATGGCTTTTGAAATAAATCGTTTTACAGAAAAGTCTCAAGAAGCAATAATCCTTGCTCAACAAAACGCGGAAAGAAATAAGAATAGCTTAATAGAACCGGAGCATTTGCTATTAGCTTTATTAGAACAACAAAATGGCATTGTACCTCAATTATTAAGAAAAATGAATATAAATATTACTGTTCTTATAGAAAAGACAAAAAATGTAATTAATATGTTCCCTAAAATAATGGGAGCGGCAGCGCAATTGATATTTTCTCAAAGAATGCGAACTACTTTGGTCAATGCTTATGATCAAATGGAAAATTTCGGTGATGAATATGTCAGTGTTGAACACTTATTTTTAGCTATTGTAGATCAAAATGATGAGCAAACTGGTAAAATTCTGAGAGAAGCAGGAGTAAGTAAGAACGCTATTTATGAAGTTTTAAAAGAAATAAGAGGTTCTCAAAAAGTTATAAATAAAAATCCTGAGGGCACCTATGCAGCTTTGGAGCAATACGGAAAAAACCTCGTCGATTTAGCTAAGAGAGGAAAACTAGATCCTGTTATCGGTAGAGATGAAGAGATAAGGAGAGTAATTCAGATATTATCTCGAAGAACAAAAAATAATCCCGTTTTGATCGGTGAACCTGGAGTTGGTAAAACGGCTATAGTAGAAGGTCTTGCTCAAAGAATTGTACGGGGTGATGTTCCTGAAAGTATTAAGAATAAAGATTTAATTTCTCTTGATATGGGCTCGTTAATAGCTGGCGCTAAATATCGCGGTGAATTTGAAGAACGTATGAAAGCGGTTTTAAAAGAAGTGCAGGATCGGGCAAACGTTATATTGTTCCTAGATGAATTGCATACAGTTGTTGGCGCTGGTGCGGCTGAAGGAGCAATGGATGCCGGAAATATGCTAAAACCCTTATTGGCTAGAGGGGAACTGAGGATGATTGGGGCAACCACCCTGGATGAATATCGCAAATATATTGAAAAAGATGCTGCTTTAGAAAGAAGATTTCAAACTGTTTTGGTATCGGCGCCAAGTGTTGAGGACACAATCTCTATCCTTAGGGGTTTAAAAGAAAGATACGAAACTCATCATGGGGTAAGAATTACTGATAGTGCTTTAATTGCTGCAAGTACGCTATCTGAGCGTTACATTACAGAGCGTTTTCTGCCCGATAAAGCTATCGATCTCATTGATGAAGCTGCCGCCAGTTTACGGATGGAAATTACAAGTGATCCGCAGGAATTAGATAGTATAAAAAGAAAAGTAATGCAATTGGAAATTGAAAGAGAGGCTCTAAAAAAGGAAAGGGATGAGGCAAGCAAAGAGCGTTTATCTAGTATTGAAAAAGAATTAGCTGACTTGAAAGAAAAGAGGACTGTTCTAGAAGTTCAATTACAAGAAGAGAGGGAAAAATTAAATAAAATCCATAAAATAAAGGAACAGATTGATAGAACAAGGATGGAAATTGAAATAGCTCAGCAAAAATACGACTATAACAAGGCTGCAGAGCTAAAATACGGGATTTTACCGCAATTGGAAAAAGAGTTAAAAATAATAGAAAAGGAAATCGCCCAAAGGGACAAAACTTTGCTAAAGCAAGAAGTAACAGAAAATGATATTGCCGAAGTAGTTTCTAAATGGACCCGTATCCCTGTGTCCAAAATTCTACATGGTGAATCAGCCAGATTGCTAGAGATGGAGGAAAAACTGCATAAGAGAGTAATCGGTCAAGATAAAGCTGTTCAAACTATTGCTAATGCAGTTCGCAGATCTAGAACAGGTTTACAAGATCCCAATAGACCAATAGGAACCTTTCTTTTTCTTGGCCCAACTGGAGTGGGAAAAACTGAATTAGCCAAAGCTCTAGCTGAATTTTTGTTTGACAGTGAGCAAGCGCTAATTAGAATAGATATGTCCGAGTACATGGAGAAACACTCCGTAGCTCGTTTAATCGGCGCTCCTCCTGGATATATAGGTTACGACGAAGGTGGACAATTGACTGAAGCTGTTCGAAGAAGGCCCTATTCAGTTATTTTATTAGACGAAATAGAAAAAGCTCATAAAGATGTGTTTAATATTTTACTTCAATTGCTCGACGACGGAAGGTTAACAGATGGACAGGGTAGACTGGTTAATTTTAAAAACACTGTAGTGATACTAACCAGTAACATTGCAAGTTATGAAATAAGAGAACTCAATGAAAAGAAAACATCTTCAGAAACGATTAGGCAAGTAGTTAATAATGAGTTAAATAGATATTTTCGTCCAGAATTCTTAAATAGACTTGATGATATAATAATTTTTAAACCATTGCAAAAAGAAGAGATAAAAAAGATCATAGAAATTCAGATTAAGCTACTCTCAACAAGGCTAAAGGATAGGGGGATTTCATTTTGCTTAAGTGAAGAAGCCAAGAATAAATTAATAGAAGAAGGTTATGATCCGGTATTTGGTGCCAGACCTCTCAAAAGGGTAATTGAAAGAAACATTCAAAATCACCTTGCCAAAATGATTTTAAAAGGTTTAATAACGGATGGATCAACTGTTAAGGTGGATTATGTAAATAACGATTATAACTTTAAGGTTAAGGCTAGCAAATGAAAACCACCTTTAAAATAGTTATGAATTAGTAAAAGTGTATAAAGAATGCCCATTTGGTATATCATGATTAATGCTTAATAATCATAAGGAGGATTACCAAATGCATAGCCAGGAAGAAATAAAAAAAATCTTAGATTACGGGATGATTACTAGATCTATTATTGAAAGTGAAGTTTCAGCACGAAAATGTCAAATGTATAGCCAAATGGCTCAAGACAAAGAAGTAAAAACTTTTTTCCAAAAACAAGCAAATTCCTTGGAAGAAGTTACAGATTTCTTAAAGAGTAAACTTTCCGAAGTAATTTAACAAGGAGGAACTCCAATGGGAATTTTTTCAGACCTAGATATGCTTTATGATTATGATAAGGATGTTTCTGCTGCAGCCTCTGGGTATATGACATTTGCAACTAAAGTTTCCAATAAAACAATTGCCCATAGATTTCTTCAACTGGCTAACGAAGCTGGAAAAACTTCTGAACAGGTTCGGAAATTAATAGATAAAATTGGAGGGATTTCTTAGTTTAATTTATGCATTTTTAATTTTGAGACCATAAAGAAAAAGACGGCTTTTCAACCGTCTTTTTGTACTTTCTAGGATAGTTTTATGATATTTGGCTAATTAGATTTGCCGTTTCGATTGCTGTAAGTGCAGCGTCAAAACCTTTATTACCTGCCTTTGTACCAGCTCTCTCAATA
>JAAYSI010000193.1 GCA_012524045.1 Peptococcaceae bacterium
AGCCCATTGTAATTGCTTATAAAAAAGATGATAAGAATTATTAAATTCTCTAAAGGAAAATAAAGAACTAGCACTCAAAACCATTATCAGGCCTATTGCTAATAAAACGACTGTTGAAAATAACAAAATAAAATCCGGTGCCTTGGGCTTAGACTTCTGTGCCATTTCTAAATACTCCTCTAGGACAATAGTTGCCTACATCAAATGACTTCTTGCTTAGCAAGAAGTCATTTGGTAATAATTGCAATAAACTTTTGCGCTTATTCTTCATTGTTTTGGAGAACATCTCCGATAGCATCACCAATTACTACTTCCGGTATTTCCGGTTGATTATCTAAGGCATTTTTTGCGTTAGCTCTCTCGGAATCCAACAATAATTCTTTCATGCTTAAACTAATCCTTTTGTCTTCAGGCTTACTCTCTATTACCTTAGCTGTAATAATCTGTCCAACCTGTACTACATCTTCTACTTTAGCTACTCTTTTTAAATCCAACTGGGAAATATGCACAAGTGCATCCACACCATCTTCTAGATTAACAAATGCACCAAAAGGAGCTATCCTTACTACTTCGCCTTTGATTACATCTCCAACCGGGTATTTTTCAGCAACTTTTGACCAGGGATCTTCTTTCAGCTGTTTTAACCCTAAGGATACTCTTTCTCGTTCCCTATCTACAGCAAGAATCTGGACTTCAACCTCGTCATCGATCTGTACTATCTCTGAGGGATGCTTGATTCGAGAGAACGCCATATCGGATACATGTAACAAACCATCTATTCCACCTAAATCGACAAACGCTCCGAAATTAGTTAGGCGTCGCACAATTCCCTTAACCACGTCACCTTCGTTCAACTCTTGTAAAAGTTTTTCTTTTTTAGCCTTCTGTTCTTCCAGCAAAATATCCTTTTGGGATAAAATCAATTTTTTCTTTGATTGATCATATTCGATTACTCTAAGTCTTAGAGTCTTCCCAAGATAAACGTTTAAATCTTCTACATAACTTAATTCCAGCTGCGAAGCGGGGACAAATCCTCTCATTCCTAAGTCGACTATAACCCCACCCTTTACTATTTCCGTAACTTTAGCTTGTACTTCCTCTTTGGTCTCTGCTAATTCAGCCAATCTCTCTCTGGCTTCAAATTCTACAACCCGTTTACGAGATAATACTGTATGGCCTTCCTTATTCTCGGTTTTTATTACCATCGCTTTTAATTGGTCTCCAACTTTGACTATATCATTGATATCCAATACTCTTGTAGAAGCAAGTTCATCTATCGGAATTATTCCCTCCGACTTCCAGCCTATATCTACAAATACTTCTTCGTCAGTTATTTTCACTACGGTTCCTTTAACAATAGCTCCGCCATAAATTGTGGGGAGTTCTGTAGCAAAATTATCCATAGTGCCATCTTCACTATTATGAGTGACAGAATTATCTATTTGAACAGAATCTTCTATTTCAGCAGAATCTTCTACTTCAGCCGAATTCTCTACTTCGACAGAACCTTCTTCTACCGGATTGGAATCCTGTGCTTGAGTAGAACCCTCTACCGGATTGGAATCCTGTGTTTGATTAGAATCCTCCCCCGTTAAAACTGCATTTGTTTTCTCCATTATTTCCGACATTTTTCTGTAAACCTCCTCGATAATCCAATCTGGTGTTGATGCTCCAGCAGTCAGGCCAGCACTCTTGACATTCTTAAACCAATCGTTTTGTAATTCGTCAGCTGTTTCAATTAGATAAGTTGTAGTTTTTTCACTGCAGATAGCTTTCAATTTACGGGTATTAGAACTGCTCTTTCCACCTACGACAATCATAAGGCCAACACTTTCAGCCAATTTTCCGGCGCTTACTTGTCTTTCTTCAGTAGCGCTGCAAATTGTGTTATGAACAATTAAATTATCGGTATGCTTTCTCAACTCATCTACAATTAAGTTGAAATTACTTTTACGCTGAGTAGTCTGAGCTAGAACTGCGATACTTGGATAGTACGGCAGAGCTTTAGCTTCCTCTAAACTCTCAATTGCCTGAGCGTTCTCTCCAGCCCACCCAAGAATTCCTATGACTTCGGGATGGGTTTTATCGCCTACAACTATTACAAAACTTTCTTGCGATGATTTTTTGGCAAGTCTTTGTGCCTTTTGAACATAAGGACATGTCGCATCAATAATTTTGATATCCTTATTTTCAGCTTCTGTATAAACTTCTGGAGGCACCCCATGTGATCTTATAACAAGCTGCTGTCCCTTCCTCAATTCTTCTATAGAATTTACCTGTCCAATACCTTTAGAGGCAAGGTAGTCAACAACTTGTTGATTATGAATGAGCGGACCTAAAGATGCAGTATTGCCTAAAGAAGCAGCTTTTACGGTCATATCTATTGCCCTATTCACCCCAAAACAAAACCCTGCTTTATCCGCCCTTTTGATAGTCAATAATACTGCCCTCCTTTTTTCGCATAACGATATTTTCGCTGAAAAAGACAAAAATCCTTCTTAGATTTTATTTTTAAAGTAATCCATATTTATATGGTTACATTTCACTAATTATCGTCATAATTTCATTTGCCATCCAAATACGACGATTTTCCACTTCGCTGGGAACTTTTAAATCACTAGCATAGAACGGTTTCCCGATTACTACTCCTATGTTTCCCCTTTTTTGACGGAGTAGACCTTTTGCGCCATATACTTTAATTGGTAATATAGGTGCTTTACTTTTTTCCATAATCAGAGCTATTCCGGCCATCGCCTCTTGGATAGTACCTGACTTAGAACGAGTACCTTCAGGAAAAATACCTAATACTTTATTCCCTTTTAATATCTCCAGTGATTTTCTAATTGCGCTGACATCCCCTTGTTTCCGTTTGACAGGAAATGCTCCTAGTTTTTTTATAGCAAAGCCTAAAACAGGTTTTTGGAAAAGCTCCTCTTTGGCCATAAAGAATATCTGTCGTGGCAAAGCACAACCAACTAATATTGGATCCCAATAACTTACATGATTACAAGCAATTATTACAGGTCCCTCTAGGGGAACATTTTCTATTCCTTCAATTTTAAAACCTTTTAGTTTTAAAAACTTATTTAATAATGACCTCGCAAAAAAATAAAAACTCAATTTAGAACTCCTCCACAATTTTTACTATTTTATCAACAACTTGGTCTATAGTTAAATCTGTCGTATCTATTATAATAGCATCGGCAGCCGGCTTTAGCGGTGAATGTTCCCTTTCCAAATCAATCCTATCTCTGTTTTGTATATCTAGTCTAACCTGCTGCAATGAAACATTTTTCTTATTTGTTATATCCTCTAGATATCTTCTTTTAGCTCTTTCCTCAACTGATGCTGTCAAGTAGATTTTCACTTTAGCTTCGGGTAGAACATAAGTACCAATATCTCTCCCATCCATTACCAAGCTCCTTTTTTCAGCCTGCTGACGTTGAAGCCGTACCAAATGCTCCCTAACGCCCTGATAAGTGGCTACTATAGCCACAGCTCTACTAACTTCAGGGCTACGAATTTTTCGCGTAACATCCTCTCCGTCGCAATAAACTGTTTTCTTGGAATAATCGAATTCAATATTAACATCTTTTGCTACATCTACTACTTGCGGTTCATCAGTGACTAGAATACCACTGGCTAAAACTTTATAAGCAATAGCCCTATACATGGCTCCTGTATCTAAGTACGAAATTCCCAACCTCTCGGCAACTTTTTTAGCAACAGTACTTTTACCTGCTCCGGCTGGGCCATCAATAGCTATCTGAATATTTTTTTCCATAAACTTCTCCACCCAAAACAGTTTTTTAAATTATAACACAGTAAAATGAACCTTAACAGTTCCTGCTAGCTAGAAAAAGATATCGCTAATACGGCTAAAAAATTATTAAAACTATGTAAGCCAATAGCCGGTAGAAGTGAATTGTATTTTTCATAAAGATAACCAAGGCCAATCCCGAGAGCCATCCTAGGAATAAAGCCAAAAAGTTCCAGATGAAGAGCCGAAAATATTGCCGCACTAATTATAATGGCAGTCCATTTGCCGCAATATTTTTTTAAACTTCCCAATAGTATGCCCCTAAATAGAGCTTCTTCAATAATCGGAGCAATAACGGCAATTAAGAAAATATTAAGCAATAACATTGTTAACGTTGGCTCCGTCAGCAATCGAAGCAAGGCATTCTCAGGTGGAATTACTCCTCTCGCCAATAAAGAAGCAATGTAGACAATATTAATAAACATAATAAGGAACCAGATCTTTAAGGCATCTATCAGAGATCTCCCTACTTCCGTACTCCTCCATCCTATTTCTATCCAAGCCAATCCTCGAAAGAATTTAATTGTTAATATAAGAAGAAAAAATAAACTGTTTGAAGCTAAAATGGATACGTAATAGGCTATTTTCTGGTCAGTTGTATTATAAAAAATAAAGCTGTTAACAAAAGGCATTATAAAAAAAATTATTGCAATACCGGCTAAAACACTTAATAAAGTTCTTACATCAAGCTTCGGTTCGGAAAGAAATTTTTGTTCTTCGTTCATCTTTACCCTCTTTTCTTGTAAATTTATCTAGTTTAATTTTTTAGCAAAGAAGCATAATAAATACAGAAACATACTAAATTTACTTTTTGCTAATGATTATTATATAAAGGGGCTGATATATTTGTTTACCAGAAAGACCGATAATAGCAATTGGGTCATGATGGGTTCTGCCTTGCTCGGCGGTTTTTTATTAGGCATGTCGTATAAAAAATATGGAAAAGAGCTAAGGAACGGTATAAGAAGTTTTTCTTCAAAAAAACAGTTGGATTTTGATACGGGATATACGACCTCTCACGAACCAGACGCTTGAACTCTAAATACTAATAATTCAAATACTAATAGTTTTGAGGATATATGTGATTAATTTTAAAATTTCCTTCGCTATAAGCTCCATAATTACTCTATTGGAGCTTATACTATTTTGTCAAAGCACCAATAAGCTAGCATCCCAAAAAGAACACACAAAAAAAGATTCGGTATTTTTCGAGCAAAGAGAAAAGTACTTATACCAGCTAGCAAAAAAGGATTGAAAAAGGACAAACTATTTTCTGCAGTAACGAAAAACTCTGGAATAACCAGGGCTGCTAACAAAGCAACCGGTACTAGCTCAACAAAAGATTTAAGGAACCCACCCATGTTTTTATTACGAAACAATAGAAAAGGTAATGCTCTAGCTCCATAAGTAACTACTGCCATAGCTAAAATAATTAGTATGATATCATGATTCATAACTTTTTTCTTCCTCTACAATATCTTTTGTATTTTTCTTTATCATTAAAGAACCTACCGCAGCAGCGGCAATTACACTAATAAGCAGATACCATTTTCCCGGTAATAATAGTTTTAAGATAATAGCTAAAAGGCCTGCCAAAATATAAACAGGCAAATTATCTTTTTTCACGGTGCTAACGGTTAGTACAATAAACAAAGCTAATAAGGCAAAATCAAAGCCGGAAAAATTAATTACTAAACGGTTACCAATATATGCGCCAACAAATGAAAACAATACCCAGGAAAAATAGGCTCCGGAATTAATCCCTAAAGCTACTCTACTTCGTTCTTCAGGTGTCAATACTCCCTGCAATATATTCGAGCTCAAAACGAAAGATTCATCCGTAATACCGTGAGCAATTGTCGCCAACTTACCAAGCCCTATTTTAGAAAAAAACCTAAGCATCGAAAAGCTCATCACAATATGCCTTAAATTAACTATAAGAGTTGTTAAGCCAATAATCCAGGCAGTTGCACCTTGTCCAATAAGCTGAATAGCAATAAACTGAGAAGCTCCAGCAAAAACTAATATAGACATTAATCCGGATTCCATAACTGTTAGGCCATTTTGAATTGCTAATATTCCAAAAGTCAAGGCAACAGGAGCATAGCCGATGCCAATTGGAATTGATTGCTTAAGTCCGTACATAAAACCTTTTTGCATTATTTTACTCCCTTTACTTAAAACCTAGTGCTCTTAAACTATTCAATTTGCTCGACCATTTCTCTAGCCAGCACCGGAGCCAGCCTTCTTAAATCCTCCATCAACAAAGCAAAGTTTTTTAGATTTAAAGACTGTTGACCATCCGAACAAGCATTTTCCGGATTTGGATGAACCTCAATGAGCAAGCCGTCTGCTCCCGCAGCCAATGCCGCTAATGCCATTGGAGCAACTAACTCCCATTTTCCAGTTCCATGACTAGGATCGACGAAGACCGGCAAATGTGATAAGTTTTTCAAAGCCGGGACCGCACTCAAATCTAAAGTATTTCGGGTATAATCCTCAAAAGTTCTTATTCCCCTCTCGCACAGAATTACCTTTGAGTTGCCACCATATAAAAAATATTCCGCAGCCATTAACCATTCCTTTAAAGTTGCGCACTGTCCTCGTTTTAATATTATCGGCTTGTCCAGTTTGGATATTTCTCTAAGTAAGAAAAAGTTTTGCATATTTCTTGCGCCAACTTGAATAATATCGACATAGGAAGCTACCAATTCAACATCCCTGACGTCCATAACTTCTGTAACAACAGG
Organism: Peptococcaceae bacterium; assembly: GCA_012524045.1. Classification (GTDB taxonomy): domain Bacteria; phylum Bacillota; class Desulfitobacteriia; order Desulfitobacteriales; family Syntrophobotulaceae; genus JAAYSI01. The sequence continues at coordinate 6,571 of JAAYSI010000193.1, forward strand.
CAGCCCGGTTTCTTCTCTAGCTTCTGCCAAATATTTTAATCCTTTTTCCCCTAAACCCTGAAAAGAATAAGGGGAACTACGGGGTTTAAAGGCTCCACCGCGTAAAAGAGTCGCTCCTGCTTCTTTTACTGCCCAGGCAGTCTCCAATAACTGACCTTTACTCTCAACAGCGCAAGGCCCTGCTATAACATGAAATTGCTTTGAACCTATAATATTTTCTTTTACAGCAATCTGAGTGTTATGTCGCTGATACTCTCTACTGACAAGTTTATATGACTCTTGCTCCGTATTATTCTTATCCACAATAAAGCCTCCCATCTATCATCTAACTAATATTCATTCCCCTAAACACTAAAATAAAAACACACTCCACCAGCAGAGTGCGTCGAATTTCTCTACCTATCACTAAAGGCTAAAAAATCAATTATTAGGTGCGACCCTATGCCCTAAGCCGATTGCAACCTCATCTAAATGAAGCAGGCCTACCCCAAAGAAAACAGCGACGCTTAGATGATCTTCCTTATGTGCTATACCAATTTTACCTCCAATGTTCAGCCCCACAGCTTTCGGCATTATCTGACTTAAAGCCTCCCTGGTAGCCCCAGCGACAGCTCCCTCATCCCCATGAGTATCCCGGATAACACCCTCTCTCTTAGCTGCTACGATTGCCCTTTCAACTATTTTTTTAACAGAAGTTAAATAATCGCCGCCATAATCCACCGCAACCGCCTTAATACCTTTGCGTAGGTAATTTTGTTTTAAGGCATTTTCTTCCTCCCTGTCTTCGCTCAAAGCCAATCTTAAAGCAGCCAATGCTACCTTCTTACTGTCTGTTTGCATTTGAGTTCCTCCAACAATTTTTAGTCAATGTATTATTATATGTAAAAAGATATAAAATATTCCTAATAGTATTATATAAAAAAAAAGACTAATGCAAAACCATAAATACAAGAATTACGAGTAATTATACAGAGTTTTATTCAGCAAAAAAGATCTGAAAGCTCTTTTCATCTTTATTAAGCTCAATTTGGTAAACCTCTCCATTAAACTTTATAAACACCGTAACCGGATAATCAACGCTAGTAGCATCAAGATATACTGTTCCCGGCTCAACCTCGAGACTTAGCCCATTTCCAATTATTCCAAGAACCTTATCATTTTGTCTTACTAGAACCGGGCTCTCCGGCTTAGCCTGAAAATCAAGAACAAAACATTTATTTATAACCGCTGAGCTTTCCTGTTCCGGATTTACATATTCTTCGTATTTGAAGGCCGGAAAATCAATATCCCCTGCGATTTTTAGATAGAAATCAACAGGATCGACAATCGTTCTAAATTGAAATAGAGTAAGCAAAACGGCCCCAAGTACCATAGCTCGCAAAAGAGTTTTTTCAGCGCGATTAAGCCAAGTGTTTTGGGTATATTTAGATTTTTTCCTTAATCTATCTGTCAACTTCAAACGAACTAATCTTCGGAGCATAATATAAATCACCTCATTTATATGTATGCCCCAAACCCAAAGCCCATACCACTTCGATTAAGCTTTCTATTTTTCATCTCTTTCAATAATTATTTTGCCAGGACGTACTGGGCAGCAGCTTTACCTGCTTTGTAGCCTGTTGCAAAAGCTGCCTGAAGGTTATATCCCCCTGTGACCCCATCAACATCTAATACCTCTCCTGCCCAAAACAAGCCTTTAATTAAACGGGATTCCATCGTAGTAGGATTAACCTCTTTAACGTCCACCCCGCCCGAAGTAACTATAGCAGTAGCTAGCCCTAAAGTTCCAATAATATTAAGCGGCAGATCTTGTAAAAGCGAAACTAGTTTTTTGCGTTCTTCTTTGGTAAATTCATTTACAACTTTGTCTGGATTTATACCAGATAGTTTAATAATAGTAGGTATGATACTTTTAGGAAGAAGATCGTCAAGCGAATTGCGAAATAGTTTATTAATATACTTTTGAAAATCTCTTTGCAGTCTTAAATTCAATTGTTCAAAACTTAAGGCGGGCTTAAGGTTAATCTTGATAGCTACTTTCTGTTTTTTGCTCAACGCCTGCGCAGCATAGCGACTTAGAGTAAGAATAATTGGACCTGATATTCCAAAATGCGTAAATAGCATTTCTCCAAATTCCCTAGCCTGCTTTTTATCATTTATCCACAAAGAGGCTTCAACATTTTTTAAAGTAAGACCCTGCAGTTCTTTTGGCCATTGTTCTTGAGTCTTTAAAGGTACGAGAGCCGGAAGAGGTGTTACAACATGGTGTCCTAATTCCCTGGCGATATCATATCCATCCCCGGTAGAGCCTGTTCCCGGGTAAGACGCGCCACCGGTGGCTACAATTACAGCATCGGACTGTATAATATCGCCGGATTTAATTTGAACTCCGTGTACCTGCTTTTTGTCATCTACAAGTACATTACTGGCAGGGGTTTGCAAAAAAACTTTTACCCCGTTATCTTTTAAAAAATTTTCTAAAGCCTTTACGATAACCTCGGAATTATCCTTTGTAGGGAAGACTCTTCCGCCTCGCTCTACTTTCGTTTCTACATCATAACGTTTAAAAAAATTCACTACATCGGTATTAGTAAACTGCGATAAAGAACTATATAGAAATTTACCGTTGCTAGGATAATACTTAATAAAATCTCTAATATCACCAGCATTGGTCAGGTTGCATCTACCTTTACCCGAAATTGCAATTTTTCTTCCGATCCTAGGCATTTTTTCTATGAGGATAACTTCTACCCCTTCGGCAGCAGCATGGCCGGCTGCCATAGCACCGGCTGCTCCACCACCAATGACTACAATTTTTCGACTGCTCATCAAAACATTATCCTTTACTAATAAAATTTAGTACAACACACCTTTAAGCTCTGGATCTTTGGCGGCGCACGGTATGCACAACTGAGGCTCTTTCTTGTGGAAAATTGGTTTCCCACATTTGCTACAGGTTCTTGCCTCGGTTTCATTTATAAGAATCTTTCCATTTAACAGTTTATCTGAAAAGTTAACATAATCTAATTTTAGAGCTTTAGTTCCACAAATATCCACACATCTTGCACATTGAACACAGTTATATGGCTCATAAATTAGCCTGATTTTACCGTCTTTTTCAGTTTGCTCTAAAGCTTGCTGAGGGCAAATCTTAGAACATACCCCACACCCCGTACAGTTTTCGTCCGCCAAAAGAGCCTTATACTGAATCTTCCTATCCGGTATAAGAGCAAGGCTTTGCGCAAACCATTCTCTCGATTTTGGTATTTTATAGGATTGATTTTTCTGACCTAAATTGGTTAAGATGCTTCTAAATTTTTCTCGACTCTTCGTGCGCAAATTAAGTAGCGCTTCACTTTTAGCCTTTTTATCAACTTCATTAACATTATTTGCAGTTTCCTGACTAAAAGGAAAAATATCTATTTTCATGTTTACCAGCTTGGGATTTGCTTCTAGAATTTCCTTTAAAACATTTATACTTGTGGCACAAGCTTTTACATCAGGACACTTACTACAATCACCAGTTATTATTCTCACTTCTTTTAGTTCTCCCAACAAAAGCAAAGAAAACCAAGCATCACGATCCAGCATTCCTAGACAGGAAATTTCAAACCCT
>JAAYSI010000301.1 GCA_012524045.1 Peptococcaceae bacterium
AAATATATCTAATGCTGAACTTATGCGTAGAGCAAACATATCAGCAAATATAATCACGAAAATTAGAACAGGCCAATATATAGCGTTAGATAAAGTGGAAAGCATTTGTTTGGCAATGTGCTGTACACCTAATGATATTTTGGAGTTTGTTCCGGACGAGGAGCAGATGAAAAAATGCCGAAACAAGTAAAATCCAAGAAGCGCGTAGCTGAGCATGGCGAGGTTTTTACAGCCGAACGCGAGGTTAAAGCCATGTGCGACTTGGTGAAACAGGAAACTGAAAGAATTGACTCACGATTTTTGGAGCCTGCCTGCGGTAATGGAAATTTCCTTGCAGAAATACTTTCAAGGAAGCTGGCTGTTGTGAGGAAAAAATATAAAAAAAGCCCTTATGATTGGGAGCGCAATTCACTTCTGGCGCTGGGCAGCTTATATGGAGTGGATTTACTGATCGACAACTGCATTGAATGTAGGCAGCGGCTATTTGAAATGTGGGATAAGGAATATAAGGCTATATGTAAAAAAGAGTGCAATGATGATACCCGCGAGGCCGCCAAGTTTATTCTTTCCCGTAACATCGTATGCGGCAATGCGCTGACGCTCAAATGTGTTGATGAAAATGGAAAGGATACGAATGAACCTATTGTTTTTTCCGAATGGACTTTTCCGTTTAATGATGCTCTGATGCAGCGCAGCGATTATACCTTTGCCGAACTGCTGGCTGCTGAAGAGGAAAGGCCTAAACGTAAAAAGAAAAAAGACGAGCCTGAGCAAATATCACTCATGCTCGATGAGGATATAAGAGAGGCACCCTCGGATGAAGGAGTGTTCCTGAAGAAATGCATATCACATTATAGGAGGATACAGGAAAATGGCTGATACAGGATTATTTAATAATGTATACAATCCGGACGTGCTGTGCTGCCTTGCAAATCTCTCAAACGATGAGGTTTTTACTCCACCCGACGTAGTGAACGCTATGCTTGATATGCTGCCGCAGGAGCTCTTTCAGAATCCTCATACCACCTTTCTTGATCCTGCCTGCAAGACCGGTGTTTTTCTCAGGGAAATTGCCAAAAGGCTTATCAAAGGACTGGAGCCGAAGTTCCCGGACTTACAGGAGCGTATAGACCACATTTTCCATAAACAGCTCTTTGGAATTGCCATTACAGAGCTCACCAGCTTGCTTTCTCGCAGGAGCGTTTACTGCTCAAAATATCCGAACAGCGAGTTTTCTGTTTCTCTATTCGAAGATGCTCAAGGAAATATCAGGTTCAAGAATATACTACATACCTGGGTAGACGGAAAATGTAAATACTGTGGTGTTTCTCAAAAAACTGTTCTTGGAGATAAAAAACGTGGAGAAATCCTTGAAACTCATGCATACGAGTTCATTCACACAAGAAATCCAGAGGAGATATGGAATATGAAATTTGATGTAATAATAGGGAATCCACCCTACCAGCTTGATGATGGTGGGGCTCAGGCAAGTGCTATGCCAATATACAACTTATTTGTTGAGCAGGCAAAAAGACTAAAACCAAGATATCTTTCCATGATTATCCCTTCCCGTTGGTTTTCGGGTGGAAAAAACCTCGATGCTTTCAGAGACTCAATGCTGCATGATAAAAGATTAAGGGAGTTGCACGATTTTTGGGATGCCTCTGATTGCTTCCCTGGTGTTGAAATCAAAGGCGGTGTTTGCTACTTTTTGTGGGATAAAGACCACAATGGAGAATGCCATGTTGTAACACATTCCAATGGAAAAATCATATCTGAAATGACACGACCTTTGCTTGAGGATGGTTGCGATGTTTTTATAAGACAAAATGAAGCAATTAAGATTCTTCATAAGGTGAGAAAAAAGAACGATGTTTCTTTTTCTACTGTAGTTAAACCTGCAATGACCTTTGGTTTTCGAACCTACTTCGATGATTTTGATTTAGACTACGAAGGCAAGGGCTATGTTAAAGTATATGCAAAGAAAAAGCAAGGGTATATACTTAGAAGCAGAGTCGAAAGAGGCAAAGAGTATATTGACAAATGGAAAGTATATGTGCCAGAAGCAATAGGTTCAGGTGACACACGCTCGGATGTTATTAAGCCAATTGTAGGGGCACCTAATACAATTTGTACAGAAACATATATAATGAATGGTCCTTGGAACAGTGAAGAAGAAGCAAATAATGTATGTAGTTATATTGGGACAAAGTTCTTTCATTTTATGATTGGTCTTAAAAAAATTACTCAACATACGACATCCAAGGTTTATGAATTTGTTCCTATGCAGGATTTTTCAAAAAAATGGACAGATGCGGAACTATATAAAAAATACGAATTAACTCCAGAAGAGATAGACTATATTGAGTCATCTGTGTGGACAGAAAAGGAGGTCACAGCAGATGGCAACTGAATTCTTTATTCAACGGCCTGCGATCACACCAACCATCTATGTGTATGAACTCATTGGGGTGGCCTCTCACAAGGGATACATAAAAATCGGATATACTGAACGAGATGTTGCTACCCGTATCAAGGAGCAGCTGCACACTGCTGCTGTTCCATTTAAGATTCTCTATCAAGAGAGTGCCATGAGGGAGGATGGCTCTGTCTTTACTGATAAGGATATACATCGAATCTTAGAACGACGAGGTTTCAGACAGCTCAATGCAGTCGCTGACGATAACGAGTGGTACAATTGCTCCCTAAATGATGTCAAGGCGGCTATTGTTGAACTTAAAACCGGAAGAATCACTGCTGACAGTCGGACAGCTGCATTCCGTATGCGTCCGGA
>JAAYSI010000194.1 GCA_012524045.1 Peptococcaceae bacterium
ACGGAAAAAAGACAATATAATTACCTGTTATGCTTTGAACAAATGTAGCTATCAGCCTAACCAGTTGTTCTCTGCTTTGTTCACGTTCTCTATACCTGGTCGAAACGCTATCCGTAGTCAAAACACAAAGTCTGCGCTTATCAAAAGGAGAATCCAGGGCTAAGAGCTTGTCCTCCTCCGTTCCGCCGAGCATCTCCCGAAAATAAGGCAGCGGCGATAGGGTGGCTGAAAACAGTACGGCCGAACTGCCCCGTTTTAAAGCCTCTGCTAATAAAAAGGATGGATCAAGGCAGAATAGCTTAACTATAACTTCTCTTTGCGGTTTTTCCGTATAGGTAACATATCTGTGATCGTATAAGTCGGCTATTGCCGTAAAGTGCAAGCTTTCAAAATATAGCTGCAGGAACTCGCTGTCTTCGCTCAATATTTTATCCTCTTTAAGCAGCAATTCACATACGGCGGTATACTTATGGATTAGCTTCACTAATTCCTCGGGCATTTCCTTAGTTACAAAATAATCCTGCTCAGCGCATTGTTTACGATAAGCGATAAACAGCTTATTTATGCTGTTCAGAACTTTGGTCAGTTGCTTGTCTTGATTTTTATAGCGTTTTTTTATTTCGGCAAAAGCCGTTTTGGATAACTCAGCCGAAAACATTTCACGAGAGCGGTCAACTAAATTATGCGCCTCGTCAATCAAAAAAACATAGTCGTTTTTTTCGGCTGCAAAGAAGCGTCGCAAAAAGGCGCGCGGATCGAAAACATAATTGTAATCACAGATTACGCAGTCCGCTAAAAGGGATAAATCGAGAGAAAGCTCAAAAGGACAGACTTTATGTTTTTGAGCATAATGCTCAATAGTACTCCTGGACAGGTCATCGTCATTTTGCAGCGCATCAAGAATAGCCTCATTCACCCGATCATAATGTCCTTTGGCGTATTCACAATACTCAGGCTGACACTGCACTTTAGCGCAAAAGCAGATTTTCTCTTTAGCGGTAAGCGTCAAGCTTTTAATTTTCAGCCCTTGCTCGCGCATCCTGGCGAAAGCCTCCTGCGCCACCTGTCTGGTTATAGTTTTAGCAGTCAGATAAAATATTTTAGAAATTTTCTTTTCTCCCAGGGCTTTAACCGCCGGAAAGAGTACCGAAATAGTTTTGCCTATTCCGGTCGGAGCCTGGGCATAAAGTTTTTGCCCACCGGCAATTGTTCTATAGACGCTGACTGCGAGCTCACGCTGGCCTTTACGATATAGCGGAAAAGGAAACTTCAGTTCTTGGGCTGAAAGATCCCGGACCTGAAGCCAATCGGTTAGAAATCTCGCCCATTCCGAATATTTTTCCAAGAGCTCTGTTATGAAGATTTCCAACTCACTAACTCTAAAACTTTTTAAAAATCTTTTTGTTTCTTCAGTTTCCAAGTTAAAGTAAGTCAATTGGACCTCTACTTCCTGTAGCTTGTCCCGAATCCCTAACATAAAAGCATAGCATTTTGCTTGAGCCCAGTGAGTATCGTTAAATTCTTCCTCGATTTGTTCCAAGGGCAGCGTAGTTGTTTTTATCTCGTCAATGATATAGCCTTCTTCCAGCTTAAAAACTCCATCGGCTCGTCCTTCGAGTAGATAGTCGATTCCATTATGGTTATACTCCAAACTTAGCCAGACTTCGCTTTGGTAATCTTCAAACAACCGGCGATTACGCTGTTGTATAGAGCGATGAGCTTTAGCCCCTTGTTGCATTCTATCCCTAGAAACATATCTGCTATCTATATCTCCCGAACGTAAAATGAGTTCCACCAATTGGCGAATTGGAAGCTTAATCATTTTGCTATCTCCAAAATCCAAAATATAAGAAACAATAAATATTTATATGTATAATACCACATCTGCAAAAGCCACACTAACGAAAAGAATCTCACCCTACAACTTGTAGAGTGAGATTCTTTTGTGCTGTGCTGTTCTTTGGCCCTAAACATCATTTAGATTATTTATTTAGATTTTCTCCCGTTCCAAGCGCCAGCCAAAGCTTCTGTTACTAAATCAACCATTGTCATACCGATAACCTCCTTTATTTAATGTTCCATTATTGTATTTCATTATTGTTTGCAATGTTTTTGCTAAGTTCAGAAAATTCTAAAGAGTTTGAGAATGTGCTAACTATCACAAAGTTTCAGCTACCTTTGTCACTTCTTTCTTTCTGTGTATAGTATAGCATTTTGTAAAAAGTATCACAAATGCCGTTAGGGCTGGAAATATTTGATTTTAGTGCACTATCTTTAAATTCCTTCGCGACACTTTGAATATCTCATTTTCTGACACAAATCAGATTAATCGACTATTTTTTGTCTTTTCCGCCAATTGCTACGATTGTCGAAATAACTATTAGAATAGTACCCACAATCTGCCTTGTGGTTAAAACTTCCCCCAATACTATATAGGCTAAAAATAAAGCCAAGGGAACTTCGATTATACTGATCAAAGAACCAATTGAGGCTCCAAGTTTCTGTACCCCTTTTAAAAGCAGTACTACCGGTAAAAGGGTACCGAAGAAAGCCATGGCAAAACCGAGAAGTAATTGGTAAAGGGTGATAGAAAATAAAGCAGGAATACTTCGAGGAAAGACCAGAGCCAAAATCACTAGACCCATTAATGCCACAGTAAAGGTAATAGTCCAAACACCGTCGGTCTTAACTGATTTTTGCCCTAAAAGAACATAAACGCCGTAGACAACGGCTGATAATATAGCCAGAGTAAGGCCCAGCGGAGATAAGGCCATACTGTCTCCTATATGCAGCTCAGAAATGAAAAATAAGCCCAGCAAAGCCAGCATCAGCCCGAAAACCTGGGTAGCCTTAATTTTTTCACGATAAAAAATCACTGCCAGCACAGCTACCAAAGCCGGATGGGCAAACAAGATAACGGTAGCCAGTCCCGCTGATAAATACTTAACAGCCATAAAATAAAAAATGGCAGTTGCAACAAAGAAAACCCCTTGGAAAAGTACCGGCCGGGATAGAGTTAATAAAGGTTCTTTGCGTGAAATTAAGAGAAAAGTCCCCAATAAGATTACCGTTGCGAAAAAGCGAAGGATGATAACCGAAGACATTTCTATGCCGGTATTATATATGTACTTTCCAAAGATACCTAACGTAGAATAAAATAAAGCTGATAGGAAAACCAGAATAAATCCTTGAGATCTAGCAGTCAAATAACTAACTCCCCTCGTACGGCAGATAAGCTTCCTTTCGGGAATTTTATCACATTTAATTTCAAACAACAAGAACACAAAACCGGAGAAAAGAAAAAAAGGCGGACTTCAGTTCCGCCTTTGGTTCTACCTGCTACCGCTAAAGCAAACTACTTGGGCTGCTCAGTATTCTTAAGAAATGATTAGCCTCTCTAAGCACATGGTCGCCTAACAATGGAATAATTATTGACCTTATTTGACAAGCTAGAAGACCTTCCGTAGCCTCCGCTTTAAAATCTCTTATTTCCCTGGTCGCTTCTCTTTCATCTCTGATCAAACTTCCGAGGAATAGGCGTCCGAAAATACTTTGTTGCACCCTTTGAACCCTGTTCTGCAGCGAATTAAAGCGGTTGGCAAAATTATCTGCTATATCTATCAAAGCTTCTTCCGTTGGATCTAAGAGGTGAGCAATAAATTGGGCATGTTCTTTCATTATTCTGTCCCAAAAAGCCTTTTCCGCAATAAGTTCACTAATTAGATTAATTTGCTCTCTTCGTTGTAAACGCTGTAAATGTTCCACATAGAAAATGGCTTCTCTTCTGATATGCTCAATTAATAGAGGGAAATTAACTGTAAATAGAGTGCAATCTAGAACACGATTCAAAATAATTGTTTTAAACTGAATTAAGGCCTGAGTTAAACCTATAGTTTGTTGGTTTAAATTGGCTACGGCTGCTTCTAGACCTGGATTGGCAAGTCCCGGTTGCAGTCTTTGTTCCTGTACAGTTAGTTCGGTATCCAACCCAATACCTGAAAGTTGGATTGTGCGCTGCTCGGCTTGGAGAGTCTTATCCGTCACTACCTCTCCGGAAGAAAGTACTGTGTTACTGACATTTCTATTGGCTAAAAATACTGCTTCCCGCAAAAGGAGATTGAATTGCTCTTTAAATCGAGCGGCTTGCCGAGCTAAATCCCTATCTCTTGGCATAAAGCCGATTTCGAGAAAAAAGGAGTGTTCCTTCATAATGCGCAAAAAAAACAGGTGTAACTCAAGGGATAAACGCACAAAATCTCTCGCGGAAACACTTTGACTTTGGGCCATTTATCTTCCCCCTGTCCGATAATTTACTACATTTTATTCATTCGTGTGGACAAGGGTGACAATAGATGACCAAAAATGACATATTATGAGCTATTCCTGTTTTTAATCATGGCTTAATTCATATGTTAAATTATGCCTTATATAAATTATGCCTTATATCAATTATGCCTTATATTAATTATGCCTTATATCAATTATACCTTATATCAGATATCTTCCTGTTTTAAGTCAATATTATATTTCTTAGCTTTTCGGTATACTGTGGTTTTACTTACTCCTAATAGTTTTGCTGCTTTGGCTACTCTAAAATCAGATTCTATAAGGGCGTTTTCAATTATCGATTTTTCAACATTTTTCATCGCCGATAAGCCTTTCGTCGCTTTCTTTTTAGTAACATTGACATCCTCTTCTCTAAGGGCATAAGCAAAATTTTCCCTTTGTCTGATGCCCTTAGGCAAGTGTTGAATATCAATTATATTATCCTCGGCCATATTAAAAGCATAAATCATAACATTTTCCAATTGCCGGACGTTTCCGGGCCAATCATAATTTTCAATTATCTCTTGTGCGGCCAAACTGATTCTAGGAACGGCACACCCCATACGTTCGGCATAGCTTTCTAAAAAGTAATTAGCTAAATGCATAATATCGCTTCGCCTTATCAATTAAAGGGGAGGCGATTTCAATTAACAAGAGATCTTTTTCACGAATTCGAGCAAACTCATCTTCTGATAAATAGTCTACTATAAGAGCGGATTCAGGATAAACGCCAAGCTGCCGAGACC
>JAAYSI010000195.1 GCA_012524045.1 Peptococcaceae bacterium
CATCCACGCAGCGGGGAATTTCGCCGCCGTCTATTAAATGAGCACAACCTGTGCATTTTTGGGCGATATTCAATTCTTCATTCCAATAGATTGCTCCATAAGGACAAGTATCAACTAGTTCTTTTTTTCCTTGGGCTTTTACCGGGTCAATAATTACTAAACCGTCTGGGCGTTTGTAGACCGCATCTTCACCTAGCTTGATGCAAGAAGGATTATCACAGTGCATACAGAGTATCGGCCGATATTCCACCTTAACCTTAGGCACTTGGCCGTGAACAGTCTCATTTAACTTCGCCCAAAAATGTCCGGTGTCCGGTTGAGCTTTGGCATAGGGAAGCCATTCATTACCGACATGTTCGTCTTTGCAAACTATCTGGCAATTATAACAGCCATTACATCTGGCGATATCAATGACGAATACTTTCATACTTAATTTCCTCCTTATTTGATTCTATTTTCCAGACAAACGCCGCTTTCTTCAAATTTACGGTTGAAAGCATCAGGATACTGGGCGACAAGTTCGTGCACATCAACTTTTTCCACGCCAACAAGGTAGCCGCTGGTGACTTCTCCAACGCAGTTTTTCGAAGTCGTTTTGCTCGGAGCAATAAGATTATTCGCTCCACCTCGATCGCTGACCCCAGGCTCGATAGGATCCAGTCGCGCCCCGTGATCCTGAAGAACTACACCGGGCATAATTCTATGGGTGACATAAGCGCCACCTAAAACCCAGCCACGCTCATTGAAAATCTTAACTACATCGCCAGATTTAATGCCAAGTTTTTCGGCGTCGACAGGATTTATCCAAACCGGTTCGTATTTATAACCATCCGGACCGGTTACTTTACAGGTGGGAATTTCCCTGAACCAGGAGATGTCGTCCATATTCGCATGGACACGCCATTTGGGATGGTTGGATACAATTAAGAAAGGATATTTTTTAGCTCTTTCCGCTTGTAAATTCTCATCAGGATGAGTTTCGCCGCTAGCTATATATTGAGGATAGGGCTTGCGCTCTTCATCATCGGGGAAATACTCTTGTAGATTAGCACAGAATATTTCCAGTTTTCCGGAAGGTGTATTAAGCGGGTGTTTCTCCGGATCAATATAGAAATTATAAAAGCCCGCTGGGACACTTTCCCAATCTTCCGCTGTCGGTGAAATAATGTATTCTTTTTCGCGGAACTCCTCATAGGTTATTTCATTTTGGGCTCCGGAATTCTCAAATCCGTCTCGGATACATTTTTCAACGTCCCTACCCCGAGTATATTCTTCATAAAGCCCCAGCCTTTTAGCTACTTCACAGGCAATTTCCCAGTCACTTAAGGATTCGCCGACACGGTCGATGGCCCGCCCCTCATAGTATAAATGGTAGTAACTCCCATCCCCAACATTCATTCCAATATCTTCTAATTCGTATTTGGTGCTAACAGGTAAAATAATGTCGGCAAACAAGCAATCATTTTCTAACCAGGGATGTTGAGCTAATACAAAATCCAATCTATCACTACGTAAAGCTTCAATAAACAAATTGCCACCATTCCAACAGGTTGTCCAGCAAGGTGTATCAGTCCAAATCATATGGATACGAGGGTCGCCTTCTTCTTTAGGGAATTGGTTATAAATGTATTGGTCGTATGTTGGCAAAGAGTTAATGCAGTGTCCATACCAAGTTAAAGTCTCGTCCGACAAAATTGCTTGGGGAACTAAGGTTTTCGGAACAATTCGTTCCATTAGTCCGTGTTTTCCGCCATTGTAAGCAGCCATACAATTATACATGGTCTCTCCCTTAGGAGTTGGCACTTGATCTTCAAGGCCCATCATTCCCCATTCAATGAACTTAAATTGATTCCGTCCGGGTTTGCCCAGACCCTGCATTGCCAATAAAACAACTTCCATCCGGCCTGGTTCATGGGCATAACAGGAACGGATAAAGGAACCGCCGTTACAGTGAGCAATGGTCGTAGCTTCTCTATGCCATTTACGAGCTAAGGCCTTAATAATCCGGGCCGGAACACCACAGATTTTTTCAGCCCATTCCGGAGTTTTGACAATTCCGTCATCTTCACCTAAAGCAACTTTCTCTACATATTCAAAACCAATAGTATGCGATTTAATAAATTCTTTGTCGTACAGATCTTCAGTCAGCCAAACATAGACAATTGCCCATTGCAGGGCTAAGTCGGTATTAGGCAGAACCGGAATCCACTTTCCGGCATGAATGGCCGCAGCATAATTGAGATCAGGACAAATATATATGGTTTTGATCCCGATATCGTTAAACCAGAAAGACATCTGACTGGGCATTTGTCCGCCCCAACCCCAAGGTGTGGTTTCTGGGTCGCAGCCCCAGCATAAAAGCATTTTAGTATTTTTGGAAATATCATAGAAGAGATTAGCAATTATCCCTTGTGCCGTATGATCCATTCCCCATACATGTTTGGCTCCCCAGTACCAGCCTTCCCAACTATCCGGCTGGCGAGCTTGTACCGTACAACCGCCCATTAAGTCCAGAAGTCGAGTCTGACAGCCGTGAGGACCATGAACCACTTTTGTTTCTCCGTGGCCGTCCTGTTGAACCAGAATAGAGCCAACCCCGTATTTTTCGTATTGACGCTTTATTTCTTTAGCGATTATGTCCAGAGCCTCGTCCCAGGAAATCCGTTCAAATTTACTAATACCCCTGTTTTGTGGATTTCTTTCTCCTTCGGGATCCCAATCGACCCTTTTCATCGGATAGGGCACTCGGTTTGGTGAATAAGCACGCTTCTTATAAGCATAGGCAAAGGGAGGAAGTAATGATTTCTTGGACGCTTTGAAAGTTTTACCTTTAACCTCTATCTCCCAAGGCTTATATTTTCCTTCTAATTTATATTCTCTATCAAATCTTAGAGGTCTAGTCCTGAGAATCTTACCATCCTTCACATCGATTTCCGCCGTATTAGAGCCGGAACCAAAGCTGCAAAAACCCATGCTTTTAATAACGGTTTTATCTGCACCGAAACCCGTTTTAGCCATCGTATCACTCCTTCTTTTTTTTACTAAAATGAGGTCTATAGGCATAGACCGTCTTTCCTAGAAATAGTCCTGGGTTATTGTTAATGCAAGAAAAATGCCAATGGTAGACAGTGGCATTTTTCAGCATTTCTTTGCAATTCTGCAAATAGAAGAGTATCAACTCCGCTTTTTTGTTCTGCTTTTGAAAATAAATATTTCAAATAAGAAAATTCGCTAGGTAATGCCCAAGCATAATTGCTGCAAAGAAATATGGCTCTATAATAAATATTGGGGTAAGCAGCAGGAAAAAAATAGAGCATAAGCGAAAACCTACCGAGTAAATAAACCCACAATCATTTACAGGAGGTTTTGCTTATGCTTAATTCTAATTATATCCA
>JAAYSI010000196.1 GCA_012524045.1 Peptococcaceae bacterium
TAGTATAAGCATCACCCAAATACATTGAGAGTAAATCGGATTTTTCACCTGCTTTATAGGCAATGGTCGGAGTTGTGGGCGAAATTAAAACATCGTATTTGGCTAAGGCTTGATCAAAATCTTTTTTAACTAAGGTCCGAACTTTTTGAGCTTTTAAATAGTAGGCATCATAATAACCAGAACTTAAGGCATAGGTACCTAACATAATCCGCCGTTTGACTTCCGGTCCCAAACCTTCGGCCCTGGTCTGTTTAAACATTTCAACCATATCATCAGCCTCAACCCTAAAACCGTAGTTCACCCCATCAAAACGAGCTAGGTTGGAACTGGCTTCGGCCGGAGAAATAATATAATAGGCCGGCATGGCGTATTCAATATGCGGCATAGTACACTCTTCAATCTCAGCTCCTAATTTCTCTAAAGTTTTAAGGGCACTGTCGATTACTGCGTGTACATCAGGACTAAGGCCATCTCCGAAAAATTCCTTAGGTATTCCGATTTTTAGCTTTTTTACATTATTTTCTAAATATTGGGTATAATCTTCTTTAATAAGGCTAGCAGAAGTAGAGTCCTTAGGGTCATGCCCGGCAATACTGCTTAAAACAATGGCATTGTCTCTTACTGTTTTCGTAATAGGGCCAACTTGATCCAGTGAGGAAGCAAAAGCGACTACCCCATAACGGGATACTGTTCCGTAGGTCGGTTTTAAACCAACTAAGCCACAAAAAGCAGCAGGTTGGCGTATTGAGCCCCCTGTATCGGTACCAAGTGCAAAGGCAACTTCCCTACCGGCTACGGCGGCGGCTGAACCTCCTGAGGAGCCTCCAGGCACCCTGCTGTAATCCCAAGGATTAAAGGTAGGATGAAAAGCAGAGCTTTCAGTGGTAGAGCCCATGCCAAATTCGTCCATATTAAGCTTGCCCAATAAGACGGTACCGGCATCAGCCAACTTTTGGGCGACGGTGGCATCATAAGGTGGAACAAAATTATCTAACATACGGGAAGCACAAGTAGTTCTGATGCCCTCAGTACAGATATTGTCTTTTAAAGCCACCGGTATGCCTTCCAATAATCCTATTTCTTCCTTACTAGCAATCTTTTTATCAATTTCTGCTGCTTTGGCCAAAGCTGTCTCTTCCGTGAGTGTTAAAAAAGCTTGAATATTTTGTTCATTTTTATCTATATGTTGCAAAAACTCTTCAGTTAATTCCGTACAGCTTAATTCCTTACTCACAAGCAGCTTATGTAATTCTTGGATAGAGCTGTTTATAACTTTCACAGTTCAGTTCTCCTTTCCCTACTATCAAACAATCTTCGGTACTCTAAAGTAACCGTCTTCTGCCCAGGGGGCATTTTCAAATACTTTTTCTGTTTCCATGGAATCCGTGATTTCATCTTCCCGGAGAACATTATACAGCTGAACAGCATGTGCTGTTGGCTCAACATTTGTAGTATCAATTTGTTGGAGTTTTGCAGCATATTCTAAAATGGAATTCAATTGCTCAGTATATAATTCTATTTCCTGTTCAGTAAGTTTTAACCTAGCTAAGTCGGCAACATGCTCAACTTCTTTTCTGGATATTTTCAAAGTAAAACGCCCACCTTTCAATAATGAACAATATAGATAAATATAACAAATATAAGGGATGCGAGCAAGAAATTGGCCTACAGTTAAAAACTTTTTGATTATTTCGAAAGAAGTAAAAGGGGAAACTCAGATAATGTAGAATTATTAATTTAAGATAGTTTTGATCTGATTAAGTCTTTTTTAACTAAGACTATAGAATTCTACACTCAACCAGAAAGGAAGTAATGCCAATGGAGCAGAATGTGAAACCCTTCGAACAGTTTGTTCCCGGCAGTCATCTTATTTTAGGAGAAGCCGGCTCCGGAAAAACACGCTTAATATGGTCCATACTTCAAAGGAAAAGCTATAGGGAGGACAATTCGATCAATATTGTCCTGACAGACTCTGAGAAAAAGATATGGTATAATCCCCCCTACAACCCAGTTACTATCTTGGACCCTTTTGATTCCGACATTAATTGGGCTACAAATCCTGAAAAACCCGGAATATACTATTGTGCCTGCGACTATGCACCTCGGGTGACCACCTTCCTCGAATGTCTTGCAACTTGGGCAATTCAACACGAAAGAGAAATTAAAAATAAAGTAAGGGTATTCATCGACTTCCCTAGCAAATATTGGACTCAACAGGGATTTGTCGAGCAGTTAATAAGACTTCATTATATAGCAGCCAGTCAAGATGTGGATAACCAAGGCCATATTGAGATTTGGGCTGTTTTAACATCTTTAGGTAAAATATCTGCGAAAGCAAGTCCTATATTTGAAAGTTCCAACTTATTATTACTTAACCCGATGTCGGAAACTTGGCTGGCTGGTATAAAAGATTCACTGAAAACTAAATGTGAAAACGTAAGGGAATTCTTGTCCCAGATTGATAAAAGCCTTAAAGAAGGGTTTTATTATATTCCCTGCTCTGGAAATGAGCTCTATGTAAATAAAAAAGCAATTGACAATCTTGGAATATAGCCTCAACTCTAAAGGGCATTTTCGCAAAAGCAAGCGAAAATGCCCTTTTCTTTTTAAGGAATTATCTGAATAATTTAAAAATATAAGATAATTTGAACTTTATATTAAATTCTAATTTTAAATATAAATACATCATTTTTAAAATAGTAAGAAAATTTATAAATATATTTAATATTTTCATTATTTATTTAACTTTTGAATAAATTTTTTAATATTTTTTACTTATTTTTTAAAAAAGCCCTTGCAATTTTTAAAATATAGGTTATAATATAATCAGGAATAAAAATACTAAAGTTCCAAATAATAAAGAAAAGAAAGGAGAATGCTGAATGGTAGAAATTTTAACCACATTAGTTTTCGCTGTCGGAGGAGTCGCTTTCGCATTACTGGTAGGAATGCCTTTTTACAACAAAGTAAACAACACCAGGGAAAAATATCATGATGTAATGGCCAGAATGGCTCGCTAGTTTTAGGCGAATTTTAGAAGTACAAAGTACCCTACCGAGGAGAACCACAATAGGTGGTTTTTTATTTTGTCCAATTTTAGAAGTAAATTTCAAAGATAATATTTTTATTATCTTTTTTAAATATTATAACTCAAAAAATTTACCTCTCCTCACTTCCTAAGTGGGAGAGGTAAAAATATGATAGGAGAAAAAGGAAAGGGGATAAGCTTTAACTTAAACCCACTGAGCTAGCGATGGCAGTGGCATAAAACAGATAGCGCCCAATTATATGACCGATTATGAGCAACGCTGCCGCTACAGCATATAGATTGGCACTTAAAGCTCCTTCTTTTGTTACTGCAGCTTCCATAGCCGCTTGCCCTGCCGTTACATTAAGATTTGCCCTCTGATCTAAAAAGAAGAGCAGTCCCACACCTAAGAGAATAAAAAGCCATTTTCCAGTTAGAAGACCGCCCATACCACTTAAAAGGGCCAGGCTTTGCCGAGCAGCCAAACTTGCGCTTGCTCCAACCTGAATATAATAAAGAACCATGGCAACGACCTGAAATGTTACTACTACCCCTACAAACAGGACCGTTACCTTTTTAATTCTAAGAGCTTCTTTGAGACTTAAAGCTAAGAAAATGGCGGCACCCATCGAGATCGCAGCAGCATAAAATTCAATATAGATAGAGCTGTGTTGCCAGGCCGGTACACTGGAGGAACTATAAATAGCTGCCATAGCCCAAATATTTGCTACACCGACAATTGCCGCAAGAAGGATCATAGTATTAGCGGCACTTTTGGCTGAGGGTTTGAAATAAATTAGCAAAGCAGCGATAAGGATTAAAATTGTAAAAATACCGCTAAACCAAATCTCCCGGCTTAACCAAGAACTTCCGAATTGGGTGAGGGAACCAAGCGCGGAAAGTGGACGTCCCAGATGCATAAGAGAAGCTAATAAACCCACGATCGCTAAAGCGGCTGCTGTCAGCACCGCAGGTTTTAAAACGCTATCTTTAGCCAAAAGTTTAGTCAGCCCGGCAAAAATCACTATGCCGATGGCAGCCTGCAAGCAAAGGGAGAAAATTATCAAAGCCATGTTTCCCATTAATCACACCTTCCTTTCTCTAAAGTTTGAATCTAAAGCGTAACTCCTTGCTTTTATCAACAGAGAAGGTTGGGTAATACTAGCCAACGGAGAAATTGGCAGTTCTTTTACCAAGCCACTGCCATGCTTAGCCGCTAATTCATCCAAGTCCCCAAATTCTAGGCAGCGCATAACACAGGCATCAACGCAAGCTGGGTTTTGGCCCTGTTCCCGTAAGTCCAGGCAAGTGTCGCATTTGCCAATAATACCGCTTTCTTTGATAAATTGCGGTACCCCATAGGGACAGTTCCAAATACAATATTTACATCCGATACATTTTTCTTTGTCATGCTGAACCGTCCCGTCTTCGGCATAGTGCAGGGCCCCAGTGGGACATCCTTTAACGCATTTGGCCTCAGCACAATGGTTACAACTAGCGGAATAATGATAGAGATGAGGATCAGGGTAAACGCCTGTTTCAAATGTTTTCACTTTTCTGAATAATTCTCCGATTTTTAAATCATTTTTATCTTTACAGGCAATCTGGCAGGTTCGACAGCCGATGCACATAGCCATATCAAAGAAGAAACCCAATCTACCCATTATATTCACTCCCTTCTAAACTAAACATCCACAATTCTCAGCGGTTTTTGATCATCAGGGATAAGCGGTGCTCCGGTATACTTTTCAAAGTTGACATTACAGGTATTGTAGCCTGATAAACCCATACCCTGAGATACCGGTCCCAAAAGAACATTATCCGATCCGCTGTGATCGATACCTGTTTCTTCATCAAGGTCAACCCAGGTTCCATGAGGAAGAGAGATACAGCCTGGCATTAAAGTTTCAGTTACGCAGGCTTGACGTAGAATTTTGCCGTGCCGGCTGTAGATGAGAATGGTATCCCCGTCTTTGACTCCTTTTTCCCGAGCATCCTGGGCATTGATAAAGGCTGGATTGGTAAAGGCTTCCCTTAACTGCGGGACGTTGTCCAGAGCCGTATGGGCCCGGCGCAGGTAGTGAGGATTAAATACCTGATAGGGGTAATCCCCTTTCACCTTGTTGTCCCAATCAGCGAAGGTGTCCTCATATCCTTCAAAGGGACGAATATAGGTAGGATAAGGTTTATAGACAGTATCTGAATACTTCAAAGAGTTCAGGGTATCTCCTTTCCACTGGCAGTAAATTTCAAATTTACCGCTCTTAGAAGGCAAAGGATTGTTTTCCGGATCCTTAACAAAATCCTCATAGGCTATATAGCCATAGTTATCAACAGGGTAACGCTTAACCTGGTATATTCCTCGTTCTTGGAATTCCTTCAGCCCAATGACTCCCTGCTGAGGAGTTCCTTCCACTCCCCATTCATCAATATCCTCTTGGGTAATAGTTACCAAAGGACTTACGGTCTTACCGTCTTCCAAGACAACCGTACTGCCGGCAACCTTATTAAAGAACACTTGCTTGCCGTCGATGGGGAATATCTCCTTGGGATCAAGGCCTAAGCGTTTAGCTAATTCGCTGGCAATCCAGGCATCATCTTTGGCTTCATACAAAGGTTCAGTGACCTGATTGCAAATCAGGATTATTTCCCGATTGATATGACGTTCCACGTCTCCAATCCTTTCCCAACGAGTGGTCGAAGGAAGAACAATATCCGAATATTTGGCTTGGGTCGTTAGGAAATGAGCATTGGTCACCACAAAATCAACTTTTCGATGAGCTTCAATCCCGCCCATCACGTTCATGGCAGTTTGCAGGTTGGCAGCTCCTTCGTAGTAAATTAAACGTATATCCACATTTCTGGTTTCCCCCGGCTCATACTGCCCGACTCCATAGTTTCCATTGCCGGTATGATTATACTTACCTTCCAAAATATATCTCCAGGCATTAGGCCCGTTTAAGGGGACATTGATAGGATTTTTAATAGCAGGAAGACCTGTGGCTCCTACTTTTGTCAACGGGGGCCCGCCGTTAAAACTGAATGTGTGATAGGACAAACCGCAACAATGACCGGACTTACCAAAATGCCCGCCCATAGCTCCTACAGCGGTAATCAATTGAGGGAAATTCTCGGAGCCGTTGCATCTGGCCGGAGCGTAACTGTATAACAAGGCTACCTTTATATCTTTGCGTATTTCTCTGGCAAAATAGACGATATCTTCCACCGGAGTTCCACAAATCTCACTGGCCCATTCCGGAGTTTTCGGAGTATTGTCATATTTGCCTAAGACATAATCTTTTAAGTTTTCATTGCTAGTGGCATCTTCAGGCATATGCTCACTGTCAAAACCAAGAACATATTTATCCAGGAAATCCCAGTCAATGATCGGGTTCAGTTCCGGATCATCTTCTTTGAGCATGGTATAGACTACAGCTAAAAGGAAGGCTGTATCTGTACCGGGACGAACACGTATCCACTTAGCATCGACTGCCGCAGCACTAAAATTGTATTCGGGACCTACAAAAATAAATTTGGCCCCTGCTTTTTTGGCTTGCATAATATCATACATTTTGTTGCCGGCAGCAGCCCAGGCCGGATTCATTCCATACATAACAATTGTCTCCGAGGTACGTAAGTCAATCCGGTCATTAATACTTTGACAGCAGACAAAACCGATATTGGATAGACCTACCGTTGGAATGCCAATGTTATGAACATTAAAGGTAAAGGAACCCCAGGACGTTGTATCCCAGATAACAGCATGCCCACCCATAAGCCTAAGGACATTTTCGATCGTACCATGAGCATTATTGCACAAAACTGACTCCGGGCCATATTCGGTATAAACCCTTTTTATTTCCGCAGCCACCAGATCCAGGGCTTCTTCCCAACTTATCCGCACCCACTCATCTCTACCCCGTAAGGACTTGTCCCCACCACCCGGCTCCCAGTGTTTTCTTTTCATAGGATACTTGATCCGATCTGCGCCAAAAACCTGATGCCTCTGGGACCAGCCACGAGGGCATGCTCTTTGCTGCGGATAATCAGGGCTGTCCGGATGGTTATCGTCTGTTTTTTGACGGACAACCACACCGTCCACAACCAAAACCTTGTTGACACATCTCCCGCCGCAGTTATGCCAGCAATCGGCAGCAATCCATTTCCCCTGGCCTCCTGCGGCAGTATCAACTTTTGTATCCGCAGGAGCTAAGGCATTGCCGCATCCAGCCAGTGTTAAACTTGCTGTGGCGGCAGCGCTGGCTTTTAGAAATGCTCTGCGACTTAGCTTTTTGTCTGTTATCTTTTGAACCAGACTAGCCATAAAACTCTTTACCTCCCTCGCACAGGACTCATACTTCTCCTATTTCTATAATCAGTATATAATGGAAGTAAAGCAGCTAATATGTTCGCTAGTACAAAAAATCACTAGTATTTTCGGATGGAAATACGAAGTCTAGAAGTTTAATTACATTTTAGCCCAGATACAGGGCGAAAGGAAGGTCGGGTCAGGCATGGATAATAGTTTTACTGTCCCAGATTATATGCAAGAGCTGATTAAAGCTTCCGGACAGGGACTGGATAAGCTTGTCCTTACTCTGGCGAAATTGTTAAATCAACCCGTCTTAGTATCTTCCCCCTCTTATAAGTTGCTTTCTGCTTCTAATCGCTATGATTTCGAGCTGTTTCAGGTGGAATTTGATAATCCTAAGGCGGATAACAATACTCTCTTTTTATGCCAACTATCCGCAGGTACTTTTCAAGCCAGAGCTGCCGGGCAGGCAATTGCTCCTGCCGGCTGTATCATAGGCTATATTTTTATCCTTTGGGAAGAAAACGAGCCCCAACCAAAGCTCAATAAAACTTTAATTGATTATACTGCCAGCCTATGTGCAGTTCATCTCCAAAGCCGCCTGGAATTGAAGCAGGAATTAAGCAAGTATAAAAATTCCTTTCTCTATGATCTACTTTATGGGAACCTAAAGCGAAACGAAGAAATCATTGCCACCGGCGAGATGTGGGGCTGGGATTTTCGTCTTCCTCATTGTGTGGCAATACTTATTCTGCCTGAGTTGGAACATCATTCTCCGGAATGGCATCTTATGGATCTCTTGCTCAGAATTGTTGAACAAGTCTTTATAGATATTTATTATAAAAATCCGCCTACAATAGTCAGGCAAAATGAACTGGTAATCCTGATTCCTGCCCAGGAAGAGAAGCCGTCTAAACAAAAGACAAAAATTCTGGAATTTGCAGGCAAGATTTTTACTCATGCCGAGGCTACGGAATTGAAAAACCGTATTGCTTGCGGCATAGGACAAGCTTATTCTGATGCTGTTGACCTATTTCGCAGTTATCAAGAAGCCAAAGTGTCCTGTGAAATGGGCCGGCTCTTAAATATCCCTGTACCCTTTTTCAGTGAACTTGGCTTGGAACGAATTTTATATAAACATGACCTCCAAGATTTAAAGGAATATTACATCCACGTCCTAGGAGAGCTACATAAAAAAGATGATTCGGAAGGCAGCTTGATGAATATCCTGGAGAATTTCGCTGATAATCAATTTGATGTAAGTAAAACCGCCAAAGCCTTATTTTTACATCCTAATACCTTGCGCTATAGATTAAATAAAATTGAGAACATCTTAGGTAAATCCTTAGCGGATAACAATACTCGTTTGGATATTGTCGCTGCTTTTAAAATAAGATACCTACATAATATAGATCAAGAACTGGGATAGAAGGACGGTATGCTTAATGCCTATTTTTCGAAGTACTTGTCCTCGCCATTGCTATGGTTCCTGCGGAATACTTTCTCATATAAATGGTAATAAGCTGACCAGAGTATTGGGTGATCCTGACCACGGCTTTACGCAAGGAAGACTCTGCCCCAAAGGATACGCCTTAATTCAATATGCGCTGGATCGCTATCGTTTGAAATACCCTCTGCGTCAAATTCGCCGCGGCTCAAATGAATGGCGCCGGATTTCCTGGGAAGAAGCATCTGATCTGATCACTGCGAAAATTTTGGAGTTAAACCAGCGCTATGGCTCCAACCTTGCTCTAGGTTATCTAAAAGGTGCTGGTAATGCAGGTTTCTTGCACCAAGCAGTGGTGGGGATGTTTAACAGTCTGGGGCCCCATACTCGTTCCTTGGGCGATATTTGCTCAACTTCTGGGGCAAACGCCTTACAGGAGACTGTAGGCAGCATGCCAACCCCCGACCCTGAACAGATGAAGCAGGCGGGACTGATTGTCCTGTGGGGTGCAAACCCTGCAGCAACCAATATCAATCAAATGAAATTCATCTATGATGCTCGTCGGAACGGAGCTCCTTTGGTGGTAATTGACCCTCTTTTTAGCCAAACTGCGAAAAGAGCAGATATTTATATCCAGATTAAGCCCACCACTGACGCCTGGTTGGCTTGGGGGGTAGCTAAACTCCTTGTAGCAGGCGGAAAAATTGCTGAGGACTTTATTCAGAAAAAAACAATAGCTTTCCAAGACTATCAACAGAGTCTAAACAAAATAGATCTGAATGAAGTCTGTTCCCGAACCGCAGTCTCCTTAGAGGCGGTGGAAGAACTAGCCCATCTTTACGGTGAGTATAAACCCGTCAGCACTTGGCTAGGATTCGGACTGCAACGCAACTATTATGGGACTCAATCGGTAAAGGCCATCAGCACCCTAAATGCTTTAACCGGAAACTTCGGCTGGCCCGGCGCAGGAATCTACTATCGCCATTATCATGAATTGGATTTCCCTCAGGCTCTAGCCAATCATCAAGGAGTAGTTCATCCCTCTATTCCCTGTTCGCGAGAAATATCAGTTCAGAACTACCCTGTTGAAGCCTTGAACCTTACAGGCCCTCCTTTAAAAATGCTCTGGCTTTCTTGCAGCAATCCTTTAGCCCAAGGCTCTAACCTGCAAGCCTGGGAGGCTCTATTTGATCGGTTGGAATTGATTGTCACTGTTGACCTGTACCTGACCAGGACAGCCCGTCGATCAGACCTAATCCTACCTGCAGCATCTTTTTTTGAGGAAGAGGATTTACATCTAAGTTTCTGGCATCATTGGCTTTCTCTTAACCAAAAAATACTGCCTTCTTTTTTCGAAGCCAAAAGCGATCTACAAATAGCCCGAGAACTCACCCAGGAGCTTAATCTGAAAAGACCGGGTTTTTCTAATTTTCCAGCTAACAAGGAAGTAAGGGATTGGATCGATGAGGAAATATCCGAACGAGTCAAAGAACTCTATGGACTGAACAGTGCTGCTGACTTATACAAAAAGGCGTACAAGCGAAAAAGTGAAGAACTCTCCCCCGCATGGAAATACCGCTTTCCGAAGGTTCAAATAGAAGCTTTCCACCAATCAACAGCAGCTATCCAAGTGAAAAAATCTACTAAAAAAGGGCTATTAGAGCTAACAACACCCTACCGGTTTTTAACTCCCCAATCTTTGTTGAAATTTCACACCCAATATGAGACTTTGGACTGGCTTAATGCCGAAAAAGAGCCGGTATTTGAAATAGGCGAAGACATCGCCCATTGTCATAATATTAACTCTGGACAAAAAGTAGAAGTATTTAATCAGAATGGCTTTGTGGTAGGCAAAGCCAGGATCAATCCAGCCCTGCCAGCAAATATCATTTTAGCTGAACAAAGCGATCTCTACCCCGTCAATACTTTAATTGCTCACGAGGATCAAGGTATAAATCTTCACCCAACTTCATCCAGTATTCCTTACTATGATTGTATGGTAAATATCAGGAGGGTGCGGGAAAATGTTTA
Source organism: Peptococcaceae bacterium (assembly GCA_012524045.1). Lineage (GTDB taxonomy): Bacteria > Bacillota > Desulfitobacteriia > Desulfitobacteriales > Syntrophobotulaceae > JAAYSI01. The sequence continues at coordinate 10,819 of JAAYSI010000196.1, forward strand.
AGCGAATGGGTTTCCTCTTTAACCCTAATCTGTGCATCGGCTGCCGAGCTTGTGAAATGGCCTGCCGTAATGAAAATCATACCCCTTCCCATATTCATTGGCGGCATGTTCAAGAAATAGCCCCAGGTACTTACCTCTCAATGGCCTGCAACCATTGCGATAGCCCCGAATGCTTTCGGGTTTGCCCGGAGCGTGCCTTTACCAAAAGAAAAGACGGCATTGTGGAGATTGATTCTACTCTTTGCAACGGCTGCCAACTTTGCGTGACTTCCTGTCCCTACCAAGCCCCTCAATATGATCCTCAATCCAATAAAGTCACCCGCTGTCAAATGTGCTATCCGCGACAAGATCACGGTCTACCGCCGGCCTGTGTTGAAGCCTGCACCACAGGAGCGTTAACAATTACCGATTTAAATAACACCCCTCATCCCGAAACAGTTAAGTTTGTCACCGGATTTACGGACAGGAAACTTACCAAACCCTCTATCCTCTTTTATCCTTTACGGGAAATCAAACGGTATTTCGCTAAATAATACTAACAATGTACTACAAAGAAAAATTGATTCTTAAGATTTACACTTTGCCCAAATACGGAAGTGAGCGTAAATGGTAAGTAGCGTTTAAAGAACAAAAA
>JAAYSI010000197.1 GCA_012524045.1 Peptococcaceae bacterium
GAGTATTAGGTGGCCATGTTCAACAAGCAGGGTCTTTAGTTTCAAAAGAGCGGCTAAGATTTGATTTTTCTCATTTTACAGCCTTGACCAATGAAGAAATCCAGGCTATTGAAAATGAAATAAACAAACAAATTTTGAGTAATCTGCCTGTTTCAGTAGCCGAGTTAAGTAGGGATGAGGCGCAAGCCAAAGGAGCGATAGCTTTATTTGGAGAAAAATACGGAGATGTTGTTAGGGTAGTTCAAATCGGTGATTTTAGTATAGAGCTTTGTGGTGGAACACATGTCCAGAATACTGGAGAAATCGGATTAGTTAAGATTATTTCAGAGGGTGGAATTGGTGCAGGACTTAGAAGAATTGAAGCTGTTGCTGGTAGGGAAGCTCTGACTTATATTAGGGATTTGGAAAATCAACTTAGCGAAATAATGGGGATAGTCAAGGCTCAACCTCAAGAGACAGTGAAAAAAGTATTATCCTTAACTAACCAGATAAAGGATTTGGAAAAAGAAATTCAAAAGCTTAATGCTAGAATATCTAAATATGAAATAAACAGCATTTTGGATCAAATAAAGGTTATCAGCGGGATTAATGTTTTGAGTGCTCAAGTACAAGCACCAGATATGGAAATGCTCAGACAGGCTGCTGATATGCTGAGGGACAAGATAGGCGAAGGAGTTATTGTTCTTGGTTCTGTGGCTGCAACTAAGGTGAATCTTATCGCAGTTGTTACGCCAGCTGGTTTAAGAGGACTTCATGCGGGGAAAATTATTAAAGAGGTGGCTGCTATAACTGGCGGCGGCGGCGGTGGACGCCCCGATATGGCACAGGCAGGCGGCAAAGACCCTTCTAAATTAGGTGAAGCCTTGGCTAGTGTAACTACCATAATTAAGGAAAGTTTAAAATAAGTCATAACAATTTTGTTATAAAACAGGTAATTTCTATGTCCGTGAAGAATAATATTTATATAAAGCTGGTAAAAGAAAGGAGGTATAAACCTTGAGTAAGATGGAAGAAACAATGATGTTCAAATCCGTTGGAAGTGAAACCTCTGCCAGGGAAATACTTCAACAGGTTTATGCTGCACTGCAGGAGAAAGGATATGATCCTATAAATCAATTAGTAGGCTATTTAATGTCCGGAGATCCTGTGTACATTACCAGTCATAATCAGGCCAGAACCAAAATACGTAAATTAGAGAGATATGAACTTCTCGAGGAGTTAGTTGCATATTATTTACAAGATCTTAAGTAAGTATCTGAAAGCTTATTAGTATAGAGTTAGATAGAAAATTTTAGAATGGCAGTGCCCTCACCAGTTCTACTGTAGGTGAGGGTATATTATTAGATAATAAAGAGGGCAGAGAATGAAGAAAGTCAAACTAGGTTATAATGGGCCTATAGTATCGGAAGTTTGTTTCGGGAGCTTGGCTATTTCACCACTCCAAGGCAGGGTTACGGAAGAACAGGGGAGAGATATTCTGCGTTATGCTTTTAGCCAAGGAATAGATTGGATTGATACTGCAGAAATATACGCTAATTACCGGCAGTTGCGACCTGTTTTAAATGAATACCCGGACACTAAAATAGTTACCAAATGTTATGCCGTAACTAAAGCTGAGCTTTATCGCAGTCTTGAAAAGGCCAGACTTGAACTTGAAAGGGATATCATAGATATTTTTTTGTTGCACGAGCAGGAGAACTATTTTACGCTCAAAGGACATGCTGAGGCGTGGGAAGCTTTGAGAGAGTGCAAAGAGAAAGGGCTTATTGGTAATATAGGTATCTCCACCCATGCGATTCAAGGTGTTAAGGCAGGGGCATTACAACCCGGTTTAGATATAATTCACCCACTTATAAATTATCAGGGTCTTGGAATTATTGATGGTAGTTTGGCAGAAATGCTTGAAGCAATTAATTTTGCATCGGAGTTAGGAATAGGAATTTATGCCATGAAGGTTTTTGGTGGTGGTCATTTAGCGAGTAAACCAGAAGAGGCTCTGGGTTTTATTAAAAATATAAAAAGTATCCACGCTATGGCTTTAGGAATGTCTACTCAGCAAGAAATTGATTTTAATTTAGCTATTCTATCTGGAGAAAAAGTTTCGGAAAAACTTCGAAATTCAGTTATACATAGAGAGAGAAAGCTTTATATAGCAGATTGGTGTCAAGGATGTGGTAACTGTGTAAAGGCGTGTCAGCAAGGAGCACTAGTCCTTCAGGGTGACCGTGTACATTTAATTGCTGCAAAGTGTATTCTTTGTGGCTATTGCGGCAGAGTATGCCCTCATTTTTGTTTAAAAATTGTTTAGCTATGCATATTGTTTTTTAGGAGGTGGAATATTGAGAATAATGGGGCTTGATCTTGGTGATAAAACAATCGGAGTGGCTCTGAGTGATCCATTGGCATTAACTGCTCAAGGTTTAAAAGTAATTAAGCGATCTGGGTCCGAAATGGGCGAAATAGCCAAGATCGTAAAAGAATATGAAGTAACGGAGATTGTAGTTGGTTATCCTAAAAATATGAATGGAACTATTGGGCCAAGAGCGAAAAAGACCGAAGAATTTGCTCACAATTTAAAAAATGAATTATCGTTACCCGTAAGGTTATGGGACGAACGTTTAAGCACGGTTGGAGCAGAAAGAGTTTTGTTGGAAGCTGATATTTCCAGAGCAAAAAGGAAGAAAATTATTGATAAGATGGCGGCAGTTATTATTCTCCAGGGTTATCTTGACAGTAAATCTAGATAATAATGGTTTGGGGTGTTAGTGTAAAATTACTTTGGGAAAAAACCAAAA
>JAAYSI010000198.1 GCA_012524045.1 Peptococcaceae bacterium
GACTTAATTACAATTTCTTGCTGGCCTTGCAGTTCATCCACGATAAGTCCTATTGTCCTTTCACCTAGGCCTACAACCACAACATAAACTTCCTCTTTTTGGTCTTGGTCTTCGGGAATCTCAAATTTTTCCCGCAGCGAAATAAGTGGCAGAGTATTTCCTCTTACCTGGACCATTGGCAACCTGCCGACGGTTTTGATCTCAGTTTGTTTTATCAGCAAGGTTTCGACTACCGAAGACAGCGGTATTGCATAGACTTCGTCCCGAACCTCCACTAATAAAGCCTGAATAATAGCCAAGGTCAAAGGTAGTCTGATAATAAACGAAGTTCCTTCACCCTGCTTGGTCCTAATATCTACAACCCCGCCGAGGTCATTCAAAGTTTTCCGCACCACATCCATCCCTACCCCGCGGCCGGAAATATCGGTGACCTCATCCGCAGTGCTGAAACCAGGCAGGAAAATCAGATTGGCTATATCCCGCTCGGACATTTCTTCGTTTTCACTAATCAGTCCTTTAGCCAAAGCCTTATTATAGACCTTGGCTAAATCAAGACCGGCACCATCGTCCGAAATGACAATGGATATATGATTACCTTCGTGGTAAGCATCCAGGGTGATAGTCCCCACTTCGGGCTTGCCCAGGGCTATCCTATCTTCCGGAGCTTCAATGCCGTGGTCAACTGAATTGCGGATAATATGGGTCAGCGGGTCGCCAATTAATTCAATCACGGTCTTATCGAGCTCAGTTTCTTCCCCATTTATAACTAGATCAATCTTTTTCCCTGTTTTTCGACAAAAATCCCTAACCAGCCGCGGATAACGACTGAAAACCGTGCCAATCGGAACCATCCGCAATCTCATTACGCTTTCTTGCAGGTCGCTCATTAAGCGCCCGAAATAAACGTTGGTTTCATTAAGACTGTTAACCAGCGGATCAGACGGATTTTGAGCCTTAAGATCTTCCGCAATTTTGACCAGGCGGGTTCTGGTAATAACCAGCTCACCGGCCAAATTGATCAAATTATCCATCCTGGCCGTATCAACCCTAATGGTATGCACCTGTTGATTAGTTCCGTTATCCTGTGGCTTTGCAGCCTCTTGCTGGGTTGGCTGGGCTGTAGTTAGGGGCTTCTTATCCTCCTGAACCGGTGGGGAAATAGTTTTTACTCGCTGTTGTTCAAGCTGTTCCGACAGGGAATAATGGCTGACCATAACCTCAGCAATTTCCGAAATTTCCAGCACATCGGCCCGGATATCCTGAGGTGCCTCCGCCGTAGCCAATAAGACATGGAAGTATTCAGTGGGATCGGTTTCTAATTCTTCAACTGAAGGCACGAGTTTGAAAACTGTACCCAATTGTTCCAAGCGCTGGCTGACCAATATCGCTCTGACTGCTTTCATCATGGTATTGGGAGTAAAATCAACTCGGATTTTATAAATATTCTGATTCTGAAGCAGCGCTCTATTAATTTCTTCCAGTTCCTCCGCTTCCAAAGGAAATTCGATGGTTTCCTCAGGTGGTTCAGCAGACTCAGCCCCTGCCGCTTTATCTACAGTTGGCGACAGGGCCCCTTCTGCTACAGCCCCCGTCTCCATCAGAGCCTGCATCCGGTCGAGCAGGTCTTCATAGTCCGTAGTAATATCTTCCCTTTGTTCGACCTGATTCAACATCAATTTCAGCTTATCTGCCACAGCAAGTAAGACATCGATAATTTCATTTGTGACCTTCATCTTACCCTGACGCAATTTGTCCAATAAATCTTCAGCCATATGGGTAAGTTGGACAATAGGCGTAAAGCCCATCGTACCCGAAGATCCTTTGAGACTGTGCGCACAGCGAAACAATTCATTTACTAGCGCAATGTTTTCTCCGTCTCGTTCCAGTTGCAATAAACCTGTGTCGAGCTTATCTATTTGTTCATGGGAATCCAATAGATAGAACTCTAAGAAGTCTTCAATGTCTAATCCTGTATTTCTCGTATCTTCACCGCTCATTACAACACCTCGTTATCAATTACTACTTAGTCTAAACGGAATTCGCCATTTGTTGTTAAATTCCTCCAAATATATTAAATTTTTGATTGCTTTTTGTCAAAACTATTATAAATAAAGAAAAATTTCTATATTTTATAGTAGCTTTTTCCTTTGAGTCTGTAAAGTACTAAAGGGTAACATAATAATAGGTAAAAAGTCCTAGCCTGCCAAGAAAGTACCTAAAAAAGGTTACCCTACCAAAATACAAAAAAATTTCCCTATTGAGGAAATTTTTCGTTTTTAAAAATATTTATTTAATTCATTTTTCTTCAATCTATTTTATTTTATCAATGAAGCGGGCCTCGCGCTGACCGGTTTGTTCATAAACATTTTTCGTTTTTTTCGAACCTTGAAGTCGATGCAGTTCTGCCTTAATTACATTTAATTCTTGGTTTAGTAGGGGAATGATTTTTTCATCAAGGGCTAAAACTGCAGCCATTTGCTGGCGTAACAGTTCAGCCAAATTTAAGAGTTCGGAGTAAAGGGTAGCCGGTAAATGGGTCTCTAAGGTACGAATTTCCAAACTCGTCCCCAATTGGGCGAGTTGGGCACTTATTTCAGCTTCCAGCTCTTTAGCCTGTTTAGCGCGCTGTTGTAAGTTTTCGAATATTTGTCCCCGGTAGGCGGCAAACTGCTCCAACTTTTGCTGGAAAATGTCTCTGTCCTCCGTATCGCCCGTACTGTTTAAAAAGTTATGGTAAGCCTGCATCTTTTGCAGAAGTTCCTGGTAATCCTCCAAATCTTTTTGATAAAGCGCAATTAAATTCTGAACATATTCTTCCAGCATTATTTAGCTCCTATCTGCTTGAGTTTCGCTGCCTCTACCCAGACATCCCGAAAGGCGGTAAAAAATTCGATAACCGGTTTTAGCAAAGTCGGATCCTTAGTAGTGTTGGCTTTAACTACTTCACCGTAATAGAAAGTATACAAAGAGCGAAGATTAGCCGCTATTTCCCCACCCTCTTCCATATTAAGGGTGGAATTTAGTTCAGTAATAATATCGCCAACTCGAATTAAGTTGTTATTCGCTTCTTCTAAATTTTCTTCCTGAAGAGCCTTTTCCGCTTGACGCAAAAATTTAATGGCCCCGGTATAAAGCATGACCAGTAATTTTACCGGAGAAGCCGTCTCCACCGCAACCTGCTTATAGGCTGCCTGAGGATTTCCGTAAACTCCCTGTGGACCCATTTTCCCATCGTCCTCCTCTAACCATTGGTGTTTATATCCAATACTTTTTAAAATTTGCGGTGAGTTTCCACTTAGATTCTATTTCTTGTTGCTATTATAAAAAGCATTTAGAGAATCTATCTGCATCTGCAACCATTGGCCTTGACTGCTAATGGCCGCTAGCTGACTTTCTAAAGCTACAAACCTTAGCCGCACATTCTCGGCATAGGTCTCTACTCTTCGGCTAAAATCGGCTATTCTATCTTTAATATCCGTGATCTGTTGGTCATAGTTGTCCGAAGTTTTAGCCAAAGTTCCCCCGTACATTACTAACGGATGCAGGTATTCGTAAAGAATATTGGCTAAGCCTTCGGGTGAGCCTCCAGTTGTCCCGCGGTTTGGGTCAACTCCGCCGGCTGAGGCCCCAAAGAGATTGGCCACCCCGGCAGGATCTTCGGCCAGCGCTTCGCGGAATTTGGCTGTATCAAAAGTTAAGGTCGCACTTTTGCCAAAATTATCCCCGGATGTAGAAATACCCACATCAGCCAGAAGATTAAAAGAGCCGGAAGGACTGTTCAAACCACTCCCTACAATACTTCTAAGCCTGTTCTGAATTCCTTGCAGAACCGGATCAGCATACAAATCCCCTTTGGTGCCTAAGTCTTTATTATAGCTCAGCTTGTTTTCGATAAAACTCATCACCGAGTTGTATTGATCCACAAAGGATTTAACTGCTGCTTCGGCCGCCGAGTAATCGGCCGTCACTTTGACTGTAACCTTCGTATCCGTTTCGCTATTTAAGGTCAGGGTAAGGCCTGGCACAGCACTGGTTATTTCATTGCTCGGGCTGGTGATCTCGGTAATGCCATTAATTTCGATTAGGGCATCCTGTGCCGCTTGGCTAATATTCAAGCTGCCGTCTTCCCGCAAAATCCCCAAATCGTGTAAGACTGTCCCTTCGCCTACCTCCGCAAACACAGCAGCATTCTGAACACCCGTTTCGGCCGATAACAAAGCCAATTTATAACCGCCTTCGACTTTCACGGCGGAAGCCGTTACTCCGACTTTAGAGTTATTAATCGCTTTAACGATGTCGTCTAGACTTGCCCCGGCTTTCACCTCAATAGTGGCCTCTTTATCCCCTACCGTAATTGAAAAACTCCCTTTGGAGACTGTGCTGGCCTCTGTTAGATCCGGTACAGCGATGGTTTCACTTACAGCGGTCTGCGCAACTGCCATTTGGAGCACTTTAATATTATAAGTACCCTGGCTTGTCCCCGCAGTACTACTCACCGTCAAAACCTCGCTGTTACTTGACGTAGCTTTGGTACCGGCCCAAACGGAACTATCCCGTAACTTGGTCAGAGTATTTTCCAAGGAGGATAGTCTAGTATTAACATCTCTCCAGGCATCTTTTTTTAGCTGCAGATTACTTTGCTGCTGCTGCATTTTTACCAAGGGACGGCTGTAATTATTGACCATCGCGTCAACAATTCCGCTGAAATCATATCCAGACAAGCCGGCCAAAGATAAATTTGATCCGATTGACATTTTTACGACCTCCTCCTTGGATTTGAGATTTGAAGTCAAACTTTTTTATCTACCAATACACCGACAAATTCTTGGAGTGAACTTAGCATATCTAGTATTTTTTCCGGTGGGATCTCTGTTAGGACCTCGCCGCTTTCATCGTCGATTATTTTGACCATGATGCGGTTTGACTTCTCGTGTACTTCAAACTTCATGCTTTTCTCAAAAAGACCCATCAGGCGGTTCAGCTTTGCTGCCACTTGTTCAACCTCTTCCCGCGGAACTTCTTCGCGAGCTGCTGATACGTTGTCTTTTTTTTCTACGACTTTCCGCGGAAACTCCTCGGGTCCTCTTTTTTCAATCTTTTGGCCGGGGAAGGTATCAGAAGGCATTAAAGGAGCCTGATTGGGCAATGTAATTGGATTAACCATTGAAAATCCTCCCCTTAGGATAAGCTTTCTGCCTTACCTCGCTAAATTCAAAGTGAGGATAGATAATTGTAGAAAGCCGACCGGCAAAACCGGCCGGCCTTAGACTTCACCCAAAGCTACCGGCAAACTCTGAGTTAGCCAAATCTCTATTATATTAGCCGAGGAGTTTCAGAACAGCCTGAGGTACCTGGTTAGCCTGCGCAAGCATAGCTACACCGGCCTGGCTTAAGATCTGATTCTTGGTGAACTCAGACATTTCAGCAGCCATGTCGACATCTTTAATGGTCGAACGTGCTGAAGTTAGGTTCTCTGCAGCAGCTTGGAGGTTATTTATGGTGTGGTCTAAGCGGTTCTGCATAGCACCTAGTTTGGAGCGCTCTTCAGAGACTTTGGTTAAAGCATCATTGATGACTGTAATTGCTTTATCCGCTGCAACTTGGGTAGAAACATCTATCCCACCAGCAGCTACTGCGTCTTTCAAAACTTGGCCGTTTCCGGTGAGGGCACTGGAAGATTTGTTTGTGCTGATTTCAATATCCGTCGCTCCAGCTTGCGCTCCATTAACAGCAAAGTTTACCACTAACTGCCCTATCTCGCTGTTGCCAATGGTATAATCTCCGCCTTTAGCTTGATTAACAGTTACTTTATCACCGACAGCAGTGGCTACCGGATCACCAGTGCTGTCATCAACCGAGAACAACTGTACCGTGACGCTATCTTCCATGGAACCTACCAGGTCAACAGTGACGCCCTCAGTAAGTGTCCCTTCTATTGCACTAATTTTACTAAGATCCACAGTCAAGCCATTAATATTGAAACTTTCAGACTCTCCATAAATTCCGATTGTTGTTCCTTTAGCATCGGTTAC